>JALYFY010000090.1 GCA_030777385.1 Pseudomonadota bacterium
GCGTAGTACCGGACCTCATGCTGCCGGGTCGCCATCCGAGCAGCGTCGAGAGCATGGCGGGAAGGTTCGCCGCCTGAAAGCGAGCCCACGACTCGCTCAAGACTTGCCCGCGCTCACTCTTATCATCGATGCCGCTAATCGCTGGACTGAGAATTCTTGCCGATCCATTTCCTTCTCTTGATGGCCATCGCCTTCCTGCCGTTCCCCGCGTCGCTTTTGGGTGAGTAAAGCGAGTAGCAGGTCAGGTATCTTCGCGTAGGTTCGTGTGTGCGTGCTTAAGGCAAGAAGCGCGACACGGCACTAAAGCGCGCCGACTTGATCGCCTTCATCGAAAGGACCGTCGTTATTCCAAGAATAGCGCCGGTGACCAATATGTTCAGGTTTCCGAGTAGGTTCACCGAGCGCAGCAGTTTGGTCGCGTCCTCAGGCGTCGTGGCCGCTGGCGTGGTTCCCGATTCGATTGGGACCGCGCCATCGGGAGCCTGGCCAGTAAGGGCGCGACCCTGTATCACGCTTGCAAGACCGGTCAATGCCCCTACGGCGAACAGGATATCCTTGGCGAGGATGAGGTTGCGAGTCTGCTGGTCTATCTCCTTGCCCGAAAGCCCGAGTCGCCCAGGGAACCACGTTGCGGCCGCCGTGGCAAAGGAGGCCACGTTAATGATGTTGTAGCGGTTCCAAGTGGTGTTCAGGATCTTGCCACGGTCAGCCTCGGATTCTATGGCGCTGAGGCTAGGGTTCAATGCTGCCTTGCCGAAAAGCAAGCCTCCGAAGCAGGCGCCGAGTCCGAGATTGTGAGCCACCCAAGCGGCGGTAGAGAGCATGCGCATCGTTAATCTCCTTCTGTTCGACTGTATGTCTCATCCCCTTAAATCGTCCTTATCAAACCGAGCGGGCCGGTGTTGGCATCGTAGAAGAGAGGGTCTTCGCCTCCGACCGGCGCCACAGGGAGCACGGCGTCGAGCGCGCTCCCGCAATACTCGCTTATGCCGCTGTTCTTCGCGCTCGGCAAGTTCGAGTGGGCGAACCGCATCGATTACGAGTTCGGGAACCATGCGCACTAACAGGCCGCAGACCGGCTGCACCTTTCGGCCCATTTTGGGTCGGGTGTGTTTCGTGTCGCCTGCGAACGTCGCACGCACGGGTAGAAAACATCACACGAACGTGATCCAGAATCAGCCAAGAAGGAAGTCGAAAAGTCATGAGCGAGGGCATCGCTAAAGGCGAGGGTCGCAAGGGGGCGGCGAAGCTACTCGGCGGCATGATCTCCTGTATCGTGGGCACCCTGTCCTGCGCGGGCGGCATCCTCTTCGCGCTCCTGGGCGCGAGTGCCGACGTGTCGTCCGCGGCAGTCGGGGCAGCGCTGGGCGTCCTGGGCTACTTCCTCGGCGCGAGGCGGCTTGGGACAGCGGCCATCGTGCTCGGCGTGATCGCCGTCTTCTTCACGGCTGCCGCCACCGGCCTCATCCCCGGCGTGGAGCCCCTGGGCCACGGGTATGATTAGCAAAGCCAGGATGGGGAACCTAGTATGGTTACCCGAGGAAAGGAACCACCTTTATGCTTGCCATGAATTACCGAGGACCTCATCGAGTTCGCGTCGACCACAAACCCATGCCGGAGCTCCTGCATCCTCAGGACGCCATCGTCCGCGTCACGCGCTCGTGCATCTGCGGCTCCGATTTGCACCTGTACAACGGCTCGGTGCCCGACACTCGGGTGGGGATGACGTTCGGCCACGAGTTCACCGGCGTTGTGGAAGAGGTCGGCGAGGGGGTGGAGAAGCTCGATGTCGGCGACCACGTCCTCGTGCCGTTCAACATAGCCTGCGGAATGTGCGTCTTCTGCCAGCAGGGACTGTACGGCAACTGCCACGAATCCAACCCCCAGGCCACCGCGGTGGGCGGCATCTTCGGCTATTCTCACACCGCGGGAGGCTACGACGGCGGGCAGGCGGAGTACGTCCGCGTCCCGTACGCCGACGTGAGCCCCACGCTCATCCCTGAGGGCATGGACCCCGACGACGCGGTGCTCCTCACCGACGTGGTGCCGACGGGCTATCAGGCCGCCGAGATGGGCGGCATCCAACCCGGCGATACGGTCGTCGTCTTCGGTGCCGGCCCGGTGGGGATAATGGCATCCAGGTGCGCCTGGCTCTTCGGGGCGGGACGCGTGATCGTGATCGATTGCGTAGATTACCGCCTCGAATTCGCAAGCAAGTACGCCCCCTGCGAGGCCTACGACTTCAGGTCGATAGAAGACCCGGTGGTGTTCATCAAGCACGCCACCGACTCGCTGGGTGCAGACGTGTGCATCGACGCCGTGGGGGCCGAGGCCGCCGGCAGCGCGCTTCAGACTGTCCTCGGCAGGAAGCTGCTCATGCAAGGAGGCGCAGCCACCGCGCTGCACTGGGCGATCAACTCCGTCAAGAAGGGCGGGATCGTCTCCATCGTCGGCGTCTACGGGCCCGTGGGAACCCACGTCCCCATGGGGAACGTGGTGAACAAGGGCATCACGATCCGGGCGAATCAGGC
>JALYFY010000091.1 GCA_030777385.1 Pseudomonadota bacterium
GCTTGAGCACCTCGATCGGGGCGAGCGTGATATTCTGAAGCGCCGTCATGTGAGGGTAAAGGTTAAAGAGCTGAAAAACGGTGCCCGAGCGCTTGCGCGCCTCGGCCAGCTCCCGGGGCTTGGACACGTCGAAATCGTCCACCGTGATCCGCCCGCCGTCGAGCCTCTCCAGCCCGTTGATACAACGGATCAGCGTCGACTTGCCCGAGCCGGAGGAGCCGAGAACGGAGACCACCTCGCCCGGCTTCACCGCGAGGTTTACCCCGTCCAGCACGGTCACCTTGCCAAAGGTCTTTCGGACCTGTTCCACGTTCAGCATTCAGAGGCCCCGGAAGGCGCTGTGCGCCCGAAGACGAGTTTCGATGCGCGCACCCACGGCCGCGACCAGCTTTGCGGTCAGGTAGTAGAGAAGGCCCACGACACTCCAGACCACGAAGGGCTTGAGCGTCCGCAGGTTCAGAGTGGCCCCGATCTTCGCCAAGTCCATCACGCCGATGACAGAGATCAGCGACGTCACCTGGAGCTGGTTCACCAGTAGCGCGGTGAGCGGTCCCACGGAAAATGCGGCCGCTTGCGGCGCGATGATGTACCGGAGCACCTGCCAGCGGGACAGGCCAAAGACGCGCGCGGACTCGATCTGGTCGCGGCCGATGGACTCGATGGCCGACACGGCAATCACGTAGACAAAGGCGGCCGTGTTGGCGGACAGCGTGATGACGGCCGCCTGCACGGGCCCCAGGTTCAGGTGGAAGAAGGCTGGGAAGCCGAAGAATACGAGGAAGAGCTGCACCAGCACCGGCGAGTTCTTGAGAAGCTCGGCTACGAAGGTCACGAGCTGCATGAGGCCCGGGACGCGGTAGTAGCGGATTACGCCCCACACCGTGCCGACCAGCACGCCGATCAGCGACGTGAGCAGGAACAGTCCAATGGTGACGCCCAGGCCCTGCGCGAGCAGCACGAGGTCGTAGGGCGTGAACTGCGTGAACCGCATCAGGTGACCTGCCCCATCATGTCGCGGCTGAGGCGGCGGTGCAGCAGCGTGATTCCGAGAGAAACAAGGTAGGTCAGCACTGCATAGACGATGAGCAGGACAAAATAGACCTCGAATGGCCGAAAGGTGTCCGAAGCGACGATTTTGGCCTGGCCGGTGAGCTCATTGAGCGTGATGGTCGACAGGACCGAGGAGGTCAGGATCATGTTGATGAGCACCGACCCTAGTGGACGGATCGAAGTCCGGAGCGCGATGGGCAGCACGATCCGAGTGAAGGTCACGCGCTTCGGAAGGCCGCTGACCTCGGCGGCCTCCAAGATGCCGGTGTCGATAGCCAAGATGCCGGAACGGATCGCGTCCGAAGCATAGGCCCCACCGGCGATCGACAAGGCCACGACCCCGGTGGTGAAAGCATCAATGTAGATGCCGATTTCCGGCAGGCCGTAGTAGAAGAAGAAGAGCTGCACGATAAACGGCACGTTGCGGAACAGGTCCACATAGGCCGCGGCGGCCCGCCGCGCCCAGCCGCTGCCAGAGGTTCGGGCGATGGCTACGACCATCCCGAGGACCGTGCCACCAATCAGGGCCAACCCACAGACAAGTGCCGTCAGTAATGCGCCTTGCGCGAGGAAGCCGAGATGAGGAAGGAGAATGGTGAGGTCGAACCGCACGGGACCCGCCAACGTGTGAAACCGGTTTCAGGATTGCCTGCTGCCGCAAAGGTGTCAAGGAAGCCGGTAACAGGCTGTCCTGAGTCCAACGGGTGCTACCAATCAGCGTAATCTATCGCCTGCATTCGAGAAGAGCCGCATCCTCTCTGGCGGGCAGCGCATGTGTATGGTCTCGCCCGCACGCACGTCCGGCCCATCCCGGTGCTCGGCCACGATCGACTGTCCGTCTGCCAGGCGCGCATAGAGGAAACGCGTGCCGCCAAGATACTCGCTGAACTCGGTCACGGCCGGCAGGCTTTCTTCGCCTGATGCACCAAGAATGAGGTATTCGGGGCGCACGCCGAGCGTGATGGGACCCGTCACTCGCGTCCGTGTAGCCGGCGACAGGTGCGCCCCGGCGACCGAGACCCGCCCGTCCGGCGCCCCCACAGCGGCGATGAAGTTCATCTTCGGCGAGCCGATGAAGCCGGCCACGAAGCTGTTGGCCGGGTCCTCGAAGATCTCGCCCGGCGCGCCGGCCGCTCTCGACCTCGGCCTTCTTGACCCACTCGTTCAGCGTC
>JALYFY010000092.1 GCA_030777385.1 Pseudomonadota bacterium
GCTCGTCTATTTCGCCTGGGTGCGGGAGCGGATCGGCAGGACGGCTGAGCAGGTGCATGTTCCCGATGAAATCGAAACCGTTGCGGAACTGGTGCGCTGGCTGAAGAGCCGGGGTGAGGAATATGAATACGCCTTCGAGAACGAGGGCATCGTCCGCGCCGCAATCGACCATGTTCATGTCAAGCCCGATGCCCGGATAGCGGGCGCCCGGGAGGTTGCCTTCTTCCCTCCGATGACGGGCGGGTAGCCCCCGAGCAGGCAATCCATGGCCGCCACAATCCGTATTCAGGCCCAGAGCTTCGATGCCGCCGCCGAAACAGCCGCCCTGACCCGGGGAAGGGCGGATGTGGGAGCCGTCGTCGCTTTCACCGGCCTCTGCCGGGATGAAGGCGGAAAGCTCACGGCCCTGGAGCTTGAGCATTATCCCGGCATGGCGGAGGCCGAGATCGCCCGCATCGTCGCGCAGGCGGAGGACCGATGGCCCCTCTTGGGTCTCACGGTGGTTCACCGCTTCGGCCTAATCCGCCCTGGGGAAGAGATCGTGCTGGTGCTTACCGCAAGCTCTCATCGCCGGGCCGCCTTCGAGGCCGCCGAGTTCCTGATGGACTATCTGAAAACCCGCGCGCCGTTCTGGAAGCGCGAACATCTCAAGGATGGAACGGTCGGCGGCTGGGTCGAGGCGAAGGACGTGGATGACCGGGCAGCAGAGCGGTGGCTTTGAACTTTTCTTGACGCAGCCCTCGCAGAGGAGGAGCATCTCTCCCAGAATGAGACCTGGAGACGCCCTATGCGCAGCGTCGTTGTCTTTCTCAGCCTGATCGTTGCAGGTTCGTCAAACGCTCACGACAGGCTCATGCCTCAGCCGGCCCAAGCTCCCGACCACAACCCGCTCGAATGTTACTGCCGCGCTCAGGGGCGGATGTTCGCCCCGGGGGAGAAGATCTGCCTGAAAACCGCCGAAGGGCCGCGGCTTGCGCAATGTGGGATGGAGATCAACGTCATGTCTTGGAGCCTGACCGACACGCCCTGCCCGGAGACATAAAAAACGCCGCCAAGGATCAGGCAGCGTGGAGAGACCATGAAGAGCGGTGCCCATATCAAGGGCGAGAAGAAGTCGTCCTAGAAAATGCCGGTGACGACAGCGAGAATATACGAGAAGGATACGCAGACGGCCGCGATGTTCAGCTTGGACGTCCAGTCCAGAGTCGATGTCAGGTTCATGTGATGCCCCTGTCCCTATGAAGGGGTTTTCCCCCTATCTGAATAGAGAGGTAAGCTATCAAACGTGCGAGGCTCTGAGAAGCGCCCTATGAGCCTTAAGGTGCTCGTGAGACCCGCTCAAAAGATGGTTAACAAAAGGTTAACCCCCTGTTTTTATTCACGAGTTGTTCCTTAGTCCCTTCGCTCAAAATAGTTCCTGCTCTATTCTGTCGCACCATCCATTCCCACGCATAGGTATGGGATAAACCCTGCTCTTTAGAGGTCAGGGAGCCCGAATCGCCCTTTAGGCAATGAGAGCGGCTCTGCCGTTGACGGGATGTTTACGGGCCTGCCTTAGTGTCTCGCCCATGCGTCATGGGTTTGTTGCGTTTGTTGCCCTATCGCTCCTTGGGCTTGGGCTTACCGGTTGTGGACTGTTCCGCGTCGAGCAGCGCGAGCCTTGGCGCGCGCAGGCCGAGGAGGCGTGCCTGTCGCAGCGGCTCGTGCAGCCTTCAGCCTATATGGCCCTGTCCTCCAAGATTGACGGGCCCGGCGTCTGCGGAATGGATTATCCCTTCAAGGTTTCGGCTTTCAGCAACGGCGAGGTCGCGCTGAAGTCGAAGGTCACGCTGGCCTGTCCGATTATTCCCCGCATCGACACGTGGCTCGATGAGATCGTGAAGCCAGCGGCCATGATGTATTTCGGGGTCCCTGTGGTCGACGTGAAGGCGGGCTCCTATTCCTGCCGCCCCCGCAACAACCGAAGGGGTGCGAAGCTCTCCGAGCATTCCTTCGGCAACGCTCTCGACGTGATGGGCTTCGTCCTGGCCGACGGCCGGGAGGTATCCATCCTGAAGGGCTGGAAGGGCAGCCCGGATGAGCAGGAGTTCCTGCGCGAGACCTTTGTAGGTGCCTGCCGTTATTTCACGACCGTTCTGGGCCCAGGTTCGGATGCCTTCCACTACGATCACCTGCATCTCGATCTGGCGCGGCACGATCCCCGCGGTGAGCGACGCGTCTGCAAGCCGATCCTCAAGTTCGAGCCGCGAATCGATCCTGAGCGGAGCCGCGAGGTTCTTCAAAGCGTGGCAGGAGCCGGCGATCTGTCGCCTGTCGATCTGGAGCAGGACATACCTGAAGGCGAAGAATATGAGCCCGCACCGCCTGCCTCATCGGTGAGGTCCCCCATGGCGCCTCCTCCCGTGTCCGCGCCGGCATCACCGCCCTTGGCGCCGCGCTATTCCGCCAATGGAGGCTATGCGGCCGATTTGCCGGGCCCGGGCGCAGGGTCGCCGCGGACTGCTCCCGCGCTGCCTTACGGGCAGCCGCCGCTGCGACCGATGAGCCGGTCTCCGGAGCAGACCTATGCGCCGCCCGCCAACGGCCGCCCTCGAACGGGCGAGCCGATGGTGCTGAACAGTCACGGGATCTATTAAACCGCAAGCGGAGCCTTGACCTTCTTAGGCTTCGCCCACATGGTCGACGTTATAAAGACCGAAGATCTGTTGGAGCATTGGAATGAAGTGGCTGGCGGCTTTTATCTCCTGCATGCTGTTG
>JALYFY010000093.1 GCA_030777385.1 Pseudomonadota bacterium
GCGACCGATCCGAGGAAGAGGCTCTTAGCGAGCTTCATGGTTAAACCTCCAAAGTGTTGAGACCCTGGGGGGCCGGGTTTTTGTGCCTCGATAGCTTCAACGAAGCCCTAAACACGTCCCTTTTCCCCTAGTACCTGGCAGCTCGCCGTTTTGGCTGAACCCGCCAGATCACGACTGGGGTGCCCCCGTCGCTGCAGCCACATTATCCATCGCCGCCCTGCAAGCAACCGAATGAAGGCGCAAAACAGGCAAAGCGGGGGGGGTTTTCAGGGGCATGTTGCACAAACGCAACGTTCAGCAGCACCATCTTTACGCTTCGTTAAGATTTGATCCCAAACCTTAAGAAGTCCTTAAAGAATAAGGCTTTAAGTGTGAAGCATTGTTGCCTGAACGCTTTGCTGCAGAACGGATTCGGGTATCCATCCTCCTATCCGACTGTGAACAACGGCCTTCAGGGCTTCAGCCGTTTTCCTTCCGCCCCTGCAAAAAGAAAAGGCTGGGAACGAGCCCAGCCTTTTCCCGAATCGTAGGCCTGGAAGGCTCTAGGCGACCTTCGGACCCAGCACACCTCGGCGAATCTGGTCCTCCTCGATTGACTCGAAGAGCGCCTTGAAATTGCCCTCGCCAAAGCCGTCGTCACCCTTTCGCTGAATGTACTCGAAGAAGATCGGCCCGATGGCGGTCTTGCCGAAGCGCTGAAGCAGAACCTTCGTGAAGCCGCCTTCGACCACGCCCTCGCCATCGATGAGGATGCCGTCCTTACGAAGCCGCTCAAGCGGCTCTTCATGTTTGGGCAAGCGCTTATCGACACGTGCGTAATAAACTTCGTTCGGCGCCGGCATGAATTCGAGCCCACTTTCGATAAGGGCTTCGATGGACTCATAGAGGTCATGGGAACCAAGGGCCACGTGCTGGATGCCCTCACCCTTGTACTCCTGCAGGTATTCCTCGATCTGTCCGGTCTCGCCAGCATCCTCGTTGATGGGGATTCGGATCTTGCCATCCGGGCTCGTCATGGCACGGGAATGCAGCCCCGTCAGCTTGCCCTCAATGTCGAAGTAGCGAATTTGGCGGAAGTTAAAGAGACGCTCGTAGAAGCCTGCCCATTCGTTGAGCCGTCCACGATAGACATTGTGGGTCAGGTGATCGATGTAGTAGAGGCCGACGCCTTGAGGCTTGGGATCGGGCTCGCCCAGCCATTCGAAATCTACATCATAGATGGAGCCCTTTGCCCCATAGCGATCGACAAAATAGATCTGCAATCCGCCAATCCCTTCGATGGCCGGAATATCAAGCTCATTGGGACCTACCTGCGTCTGAACGGGCTTGGCTCCCATGGAGAGAGCACGGTCGAAAGCGTATTTCGCGTCGGCCACCCGGAACGCCATGGCCGGAGCGGATGGGCCATGCTGGCTTGCGAATTGCTCTGCAAATGAGCCTGGCTGCGCGTTGACGATAAAGTTGATGTCGCCCTGGCGGTAGAGCATGACGTTCTTCGAGCGATGCTTTGCGACGAGGCTGAAGCCCATGGTCTTGAACAGACGATCAAGGGCCTGCGGATCGGGATGGCAGAATTCCACGAATTCGAAGCCATCCGTCCCCATTGGGTTTTCCTCGGTGATGGCGGCCGGTGGTGCATCGTGCGGGAATGGTCCCATGGTTTTCCTCCTGTCGTGCCTCTCGCCTGTCGAGAGGCCTTGCTATCGAAACAACTTCTCAGACGGCGTCGGGCTGCCTGTCCGGTGCGGCGTCTTGAAATGCCTTATGAGCGGCGCAGGCTGCGTCCACCGCAACGATCTTCGGGTAATCGTCGAGGGGCACCTTGAAGCGCCTTGCATTGAATACCTGCGGCACGAGGTAAATATCGGCGAGCGTTACCCGTGAGCCGAAGGCATAGGGTCCTGGCCCGAGCAGCGCTTCAATTGCATCGAAGCCCTGTCGCACCCAATGCGCATACCATTCGTCGGCAGCCGCCTGATCGTGCCCGAGCCGGTTCTTAAGGTAAGCCAGTGTTCCAGAGTTGTTGAGCGGGTGAATGTCGCACGCAATCAGGCTAGCGAGCGCGCGGACTTTGGCCCGGTTGATCGCACCCACAGGCAGCAGAGGCGGCTCTGGATAAACTTCGTCGATATATTCGAGGATGGCCGGAGACTGGATCAGAGTCGTGCTGCCGATGTCCAGCGAGGGCACCCGCATCTGGGGATTGATTGCCTCATAGCTCTCCTCGCGCTGCTCTCCCTTAAGCAGGTTGATCGGCACCGCGTCGTAAGCAACGCCCTTCAAGTTCAAGGCGATCCTGACCCGGTAGGCTGCGGAGGAACGGAAATAGGTATAGAGCTTCACGCGCCGGTCTCCTCTTCGCTGTTCGGCGCCAGGGATCGCGCTTGAGCCGTGAGCTTCTCGATGATCGTGGCCAGCGTGCGCTGTTCCTCGCGGGTGAGAACCGACATAAGGCGCTCCTCGACGGCTAAGGCTTCGGGAGCCACGGCCTCGTAGATGGCACGCCCCTTGGTGGTCAGCGCCAGCAACTCCTCGCGGCGGTCATCAAGGTTCGGTCTGCGCACGACGAGTCCACGCTCCTCAAGGGACGATACGGCGCGAGAAACGGTGGATTTGTGCATGACCCCATCGGGCGCGATATCACGCGCCGTACGGTGCTCGTACTGGCCTAAGGTAACGATGACCCGCCATGCCGGGATCGAAAGACCGAAGCGATCGGCATAGATTTGAGCAAGCGCGTTCGAGGTCAGGCTCGCCAATACGTTCAGCCGGTAAGGCAGGAACTGCTCCAGTACCACGAGAGGGGTGGAAACTGCCTTCTTCGCTGAAGAACCTAATGCCATTGCGCATCCTATTCGTTGCTTGTGCAACCAATAGCACAATTCGTTGCACAAGCAACTAGATTTACATGCCCGAAGGTCAATAGGTATTGAGGGAGTAGCGGCCAGGAGCTCAGATCAGAGATCAGAGATCAGGATCGAACTCCAACCCGTCGCCAATGTCGCCGATGGTCAGGACCCGGCGCTGATGAGGCAGGCCTTTCCGACTAACCTTCGTGGCATCATCCTGAATGCTGCCTGTCGTCACTTCTACCTTCCGGGTCAGATAGTTGATGCTGACAGCCTTGGTCGCACCACTGCCCCGATGCAGCTCATCACGGTCGTACCCTATGAGCTCGTACATGCCGCGCCTGTGCCGGAAGGTATAGGCAACAGTGAAGGTTTCCCACCCTCCGGCAGTCATGAACCAGCGCAGGCGCACTTTCACGGCGCCGCGTGCGACCGCGATACCATCATCCTTATCGAAGGGATCCTCAGCCGAGGGGTTCGTGCGGCGTGGGATCAGTGTACGGTTCTCAAGCTGAAGGGCATAATCGTTTCCTGCCCCCTTGCGGAACGCAATCGCGAGGATGCGGGGATTGCTGTCGAAGGGATCTTCGCCAAAGCCATCGGAGTTCGCGATGATGTTGTCAGGATTCTCCTGGCGGATGACGAGAGCGAGATCGTCTACGCCGTCCTGGTTGAGGTCGCCGGAAGCCTGGGCTTCCAGCACCCATCCCGTCGGCACGAACCCATCGGCGGACGAAGCCTGTTTGGGCAGGCTCGGATAGGAAACATCAGGAATGGCAAGGTCCTGCGCCGGGGCAGAGGTGGCGGGAAGGATCCCGCCACCGAGGATCAGCCAGAGAAGGATTGCCCTGAACGAAGGCCCCTTCCCTCTCTGGACCGGGCTCATGCTCAAACCCGGCCGCGGGTGCGGATCATGAAGGTGTCGAACGCGTATTCGTTGAGTTGCCACCAGGGCAGAACGTCATTCCGGTAGGCCACCATGGAATCGTAGGCCTTCTTGAAGCTCTCGTTGCTGGCGGAAAGTTCCCCGTAGAGTTCGTTCGCAGCTCTGAGGGAGGCTTCCATGATGGGCTGGGAGAAGGTGCGCAGTTCAGCGCCGGCGCCGACCATGCGGCGCAGCGCCTGGCCGTTGACCGCATCGTACTTGGCCAGCATCCAGTTGTTTGCCGCTTCCGTCGCGTGGTTCATGATGGCCTGGTAGTTCTTTGGAAGCTCATTCCACTTCTGCTGGTTGACGACGAGGTGCAGCATGGCACCCCCCTCCCACCAGCCGGGAGCGTAGTAGTACTTCGCCACTTTCAGGAATCCGAGCTTCTCGTCGTCATAGGGACCGACGAACTCGGCCGCGTCCAGGGTGCCCCGCTCCAGGGCCGGATACACATCCCCGGGGGCGAGTTGCTGTGGCACGACGCCGAGCTTCGCCAGAACCTGCCCGCCTAGGCCGCCGATGCGGAACTTGAGGCCCCTCAGGTCCTCGACGGAGTTGATCTCCTTGCGGAAGAAGCCGCCCATTTGGGTGCCGGAGTTGCCGCAGACGAGGGAGGTGCAGTTATGCTTGGCCATCAACTCGTTGATGATCTCCTTGCCGCCTGCAAAGTGCCACCAGGAATGGAGCTGGCGGGCATTGAGGCTGAAGGGCAGGCCCGTGCCCATGCCCAGCGCCGGCTCCTTGCCGATGTAATAGTAGAGCGGGGTGTGGGCGCATTCCACGGATCCGTTCTGCACGGCATCCATGGCCTGAAGGCCGCCGACGATCTCGCCCGGTGCGAAAACCTGGATCTGGAACTTGTTGTCGGTGGCCTCGGCCATGTACTTGGAGAAGGTCTGGGCCGTTCCGAAGATGGTATCGAGCGATTTCGGGAAGCTCGAGGTCAGCCGCCAGCGGATCTCCGGCTGCGCCTGCGCGATCGCCGGGGCCGCCACAGTACCGGCTGCGGCTGCGAGCCCGGCTCCTTTGAGGAAGTTTCTTCTCTTCATTGTGGTCATAGGCGTTTCCCCGGAAAGTATTTCGTTGCAAGCTGAGTGGACCATAACAACCCGGTCGGTGGCAATGAAGCTTTCCTCCCTGAATCAAGGCCGTGATGGCCGCCTCGTAGTGGTCTCGAAGGACCTGACCCGCGCGACAGACGCATTTTTCATTGTTCCAACGCTTCAGCAAGCCTTGGACAATTGGGAAAAAGTCGAGCCTCGCCTGCGTGACCTCTCAGAGCAGCTCGAGCACGGCTCCGTTCCGGCCTTCCGGTTCCACGAGCATGACTGCGCGTCTCCCCTGCCCCGGGCCTATCAATGGGCGGACGGATCGGCCTATGTGAATCACGTGGAGCTGGTGCGAAAGGCCCGCGGCGCCGAGATGCCGGCCACGTTCTGGACCGATCCGCTCATGTACCAGGGCGGCTCAGATTCCTTCCTCGGCCCCCGCGAGCCTGTGCCGGCCATCGACGAGGCCCATGGCATCGACTTCGAGGCGGAGGTGGCCGTGATCACCGGCGACGTACCCATGGGGGCAACCCGCGAAGAGGCGGCCGCAGCCATCCGGCTGGTCGTGCTCGTCAACGACGTCTCCTTGCGAAATCTCATCCCGGCGGAGCTCGCCAAGGGCTTCGGCTTCTTCCAGGCCAAGCCCTCCTCCACCCTCTCGCCGGTGGCCGTGACCCCGGACGAGCTGGGAGAGGCCTGGGACGGCAGCCGCCTGCACCTGCCCCTGCTCTCCAGCCTCAACGGGCAGCCCTTCGGCAAGCCGAATGCCGGGGTGGACATGACCTTCGACTTCCCGACCCTGATCGCGCATGCGGCCAAAACCCGGCCGCTCGGAGCCGGCACGGTCATCGGCTCAGGGACCGTGTCCAACAAGGACGAGGGCGGCGGACCGGGCAGGCCCATTGCCGAGGGCGGGCTCGGCTATTCGTGTCTCGCGGAGCTGCGCACGGTGGAGACCCTGGTCCACGGCGAGGCGAGGACGCCCTTCATGCGCTTTGGCGACACGATCCGCATCGAGATGAAGGACAAGGCAGGCCACTCCATCTTCGGCGCCATCGAGCAGGAAGTGGCGGCCCATCGCCGGGAGGGCTGAGACCGCCATCTGCCGATTGAGGACGCGTACAAAAAGGCCGCCGGAAGACCTCTCCGGCGGCCTGAACGTTTCGGTGTTAGTTCCTTCACATGGCGCGTGCGCCGCCGCTGCCGATCGACTGCGCGTGCTCGAGATGCATCTGCAGATTCGGCAGGGTTGCCCCGGCGAAATTGGCAAGCGGCGGGACGTCGCCGTTCGAGGCATAGGATGAGAACAGGGCAACCGACTCCTGATGTGCCATGACCTGGGCACCCATATAGGCCGAGTCGAAATCCGGAGCAGCCTGAACGCTGGCCAGCATCGCCTGATGGCGCGGGATCATGGCAGGCGGCGGCATCGGCAGGCCGGAGCGGCGAACGACCGCCGCCATCCGGCGGGTGGCGACGTTGTGGTCGCGGATCATCTGCTGGGCGAAGCGGCGGACCTCCGGGTTGCGGGCGCGCTGCAGAGCAAGGCGGCTCGACTCGATCTCGAAGAGGTTCGACGAGGTTGCCGTCGGAACGAACACCTCCGCGCTGGTCACGGCCGCCATGGGGGGAGCAGACGCCGTGGGCGTCATGCAACCGGCGACGCCAAACGCCAGAGCACCTGCAACAAGAGCTATCTTGATGTTCATCGGGGAGTTCCCTTCCTGCGCCCGATCCTGAATAGTCGAGCTGACGCACCCGAAACGACGGAACATCCTCCTAAGTTCCTCCTGGCTCACATCTATTTTGTCCAATCGGCCCATCGTTGCGAAATAGCCCGGCGAGCCGTGGCCGATCTCATGCGGTGCCCTAGATCTGGGCTTCCCGCAAATCATGGAGCGCCTCATGGATGATCATGTCTACAAGGTCGTCGAGCTCGTCGGCTCATCCACGGACAGCATCGAGGACGCCATCCAGACGGCCATCCGGCGTGCAAGCCAATCTTTGAGAAACCTGCGCTGGTTCGAGGTGGTCCAGACCCGCGGGCATGTGGAGAACGGCGAGGTTCGCCACTATCAGGTCGTTCTCAAGGCAGGATTCACCTTGGAAGCCGGTGGTGAATGACGCGGTCCTCGGCTGCGCGTTCGATCATTTCACCAAACCGAAGGCTGCCCGAGGCGGACAGCCCGATAACCACCTGCGTCAATCCTTGAGGGAGAACGGAACTTCCCCCTTGTCCCGTGCTTAACGGGGCATTCGAGGAGCCCCCGCATGAGCCAGTCCGACCAGGAACACATCCAGCCCCCCGGCACCGAAGCCGAGATGACGCCCCAGGCCGATCACGGCGAGACGAGTTACCGCGGCTCCGGCAAGCTCACCGGCCGCGTGGCGGTGATCACCGGAGGCGATAGCGGCATCGGGCGGGCGGTGGCCATCGCCTATGCCCGCGAAGGCGCGGACCTCCTGATCAGCTACCTGAACGAGCAGGAGGACGAGGACGCCCGCGAGACCGCCCGCCACGTCGAGGCGGCGGGGCGCCGCTGCGTGCTGATGCCCGGCGACATCGCCGAGCCCGCGCACTGCCGCGCGATCATCGAGCGGGCGGTGGGCGAGTTCGGCCGCATCGACATTCTGGTGAACAACGCCGCCTTCCAACGCACATACGAGAAGCTGGAGGACATCCCCGATGAGGAGTGGAGCTATACGTTCCGCACCAACATCGAGGCCATGTTCCACCTCGCCAAGGCCGCCGTCCCGCACATGAAGCCGGGATCGTCCATCATCAACACCACGTCGATCCAGTCGGACAAGCCGAGCCCCATGCTCCTGGCCTATGCGTCCACCAAGGGCGCCGTCTCCAACTTCACCGCGGGCCTCGCCCAGATGCTGGGCGATAGGGGCATCCGGGTGAACGCGGTCGCGCCAGGGCCGATCTGGACGCCCCTGATCCCGTCCACCATGCCGGACGAAAAGGTGAAGAACTTCGGCAAGGACACGCCCCTTGGCCGCGCCGGTCAGCCCAAGGAACTCGCCGGCATCTACGTTCTGCTCGCCTCCGACGAGGGCAGCTACATGACCGGCGGCATCCACGCCGTGACCGGGGGCACCCCGCTGCTGTAGGCCGGGTGCCGGATCGGGCTTATCAGAGGCGCTCATCGCGTCTGAATGATCGGACTTTGCTTCCAGGAAGAGCGGCCCCTCAGCCCTCCAGCTCCTCGCGCAGCATCTCCAGCTCGAGCCACCGCTCCTCTGCTGCGTGCAGCTCCGTCTGCAGCTGCGTGAGTGCTTCCATGGCCTTCTGGAAGCGGGCGGGATCGCGGGAGTAAAGCTCCGGATCGGCGAGGATTTCCTGCACCTTGGCGATCTTCGCCTCCAGCTCGCTCATGCGCTTCGGCAGAGCCTTGAGATCATGCTGCTCGTTGAAGCTGAGCCTGCGCTTTCCTTGCACGGGAGCGGATGCTGCGGGCTTGTCGGCGCTCCTGGGTTTGAGCTCCTTCTCGACGACGCGGGCCTGCACGCCGCGGCCGCGCTGGGCCACCATGTCGGTGTAGCCGCCGGCATATTCCTGCCAGCGCCCCTCGCCTTCCGA
>JALYFY010000094.1 GCA_030777385.1 Pseudomonadota bacterium
TCGTCAGCAAGGTCGATGGCGTCGAAGTCGTCGTTGCTCCAGCCGTAGCCAGCGTTCACACCGACGTAGAAGCCGGTCCAGGTGAAGACCGGGGCTGCTGCGAACACAGGAGCCGGAGCAGCGCGACGCGAGGGGAGGTCAGCAGCCATAGCGCCGGTGGCGAGGCCGAGAAGGGCAACCGAGGAGAGGAGGATCTTTTTCATTTGGTTTGGTCCATCTGTTGGAAGGATGTGGTCCAGCTTGTAGCCCAGACTTGACCAAGCGTCTGTCACTTTCCTGCCACAGTTAAGGCGTGAAGCGCGGCTATCTGCGCCGACAACGGAAAATCGGACGAGCCGAGCCCTCTCCAGCCCCCTCTTCCGTCCGGCAACTCACGCAGTCGCGCAACTAAAAATCTTTCAAAATCAATAACTTGCCACCTTGCCCGCGCTGTGCCCCGAAGGCCCTGCAGAACGGTAACCAATCATTGACCATATCTGCGGGGAGCTGCGCAACAGGCGATTGATGGGCTGGTTAACGCGGCTCGAGCCACAGCCTCAAAGCCTGATTCACCCGTTCGGGCTGCTCCAGCGTCGACAGATGCCCCGACTCAGGGATGACGACCAGCGACGCCCACTCGACCATCTCGGCCATCTCACGGGCAATGTCGGGCGGCGTGACGGCATCCCCCTCCCCCACCAGCACCAGGGTCGGGATTTCGATGCCAGGAAGAAGCGGGCGGGAATCGGCGCGGGACATGATCGCGCGCTGCTGCCGGATATAGGCGTCAGCCCCGGTTTCCTGCATCATTCCGAAGACAACATCCTGAAGAGCCTGATCGGCCTGATGTTCAGGATGCACAAGGCGCGGCCAGAGCTTGGAATGGATGTCCTGGAAGCGGCCCGCCTCGGCCAAGGCGATCATCCGCTCGCGATCCTGGCTTGCCTCCGGGGTGTCCGGCCGGGCGCTCGTGTCGAGAAGCGCAAGCCGCTCCACCCGCTCCGGCGCCTGGCGCATGACCTCCAGGGCGATGTATCCGCCCATGGAGAGCCCGGCCAAAGAGAAGCGCTCCGGAGCATCCTGCAGCAACCGGGCGGCGATATCTCGAATCGAATCATCCCGGGTATGATCCGCGACGACAATGGTGCGCCCCGGCGACAGGGCGGCGATCTGCGGCTCATAGAGGCGGGATGTGCAGGCAAGTCCGGGAATCAACACGAGCGTTTCGGCCATCGAGCCTTTCCTTGAAGTTCTCTTGGATTGACAAGTGCATAACGTGTCTTATGGTCCCGCCACACCTAAACTTGAGCGAAAGCCTCAAGTGAAACCAGTCTCGCGCCTGTTTGTTGCCGTAGAGCGCGGCCGGCACTTTGGAGCGCGCCTTAGCCCTCAACGGTATTAGCATTCATGTCGTTCGCCGAACTCGGACTTAGCGATAAAGTTCAACAGGCTGTCGCAAGCGCAGGCTACACGGAGCCGACGCCGATCCAGGCGCAGGCCATTCCTCATGTGCTCGCGCGCCGTGACGTGCTGGGCATTGCCCAGACCGGCACAGGCAAGACGGCGGCCTTCACGCTGCCCATGCTGACCCTTCTGGAAACCGGCCGGGCCCGGGCGCGCATGCCGCGCACCCTCATTCTCGAGCCGACCCGCGAGCTAGCGGCGCAGGTCGAGGACAACTTCGACAAATACGGGATCAACCATCGGCTCTCCGTGGCCCTTCTCATCGGCGGCATGTCCTTCGGCGATCAGGATGCCAAGATCACCCGGGGCGTCGACGTGCTGATCGCGACGCCTGGCCGCCTGCTTGACCATTTCGAGCGCGGCAAGCTCCTGCTGACCGGCGTCGAGCTCCTCGTCATCGACGAAGCCGACCGGATGCTCGATATGGGCTTCATTCCGGATATCGAACGCATCGTGAAGCTCGTGCCCTTCACCCGCCAGACCCTGTTCTTCTCTGCCACCATGCCGCCCGAGATCCAGCGTTTGGCGGATGCCTTCCTTCACAATCCGGTGAAGGTGGAGGTCGCCCGGGCGGCGTCGACCGCCTCGACCATCACCCAGCGCCTCATCGCATCGGGCCGTGAGGATTTCGAGAAGCGCGAAACCCTGAGGGAGCTGATCCGGAACGCCACGGACCTGCAGAACGCCATCGTCTTCTGCAACCGCAAGCGCGACGTTGCGGTACTCCACCGCTCCCTGCAGAAGCATGGCTTTGCCGCCGTTGCCCTCCATGGCGATATGGACCAGCACGCCCGCATGGCGGCGCTCGACAGCTTCCGCAGCGGGGAGATGCCCCTGCTGGTGGCAAGCGACGTGGCAGCGCGAGGCCTGGACATCCCGGCCGTCAGCCATGTTTTCAACTACGACATCCCCCACCACGCCGAAGACTACGTTCACCGGATCGGCCGCACCGGTCGCGCCGGGCGAGCCGGACAATCCTTCACGCTGGTGGGACCGGGCGACGAGAAGTCCCTGGCTGCCATCGAAAAGCTGATCGGCCAACCGGTCGAGTGGGAAGGCCCCAGCCTCGCCGAGCGCCCGGCTTCCGAGGGATCCTCCCGCCGCCGGGGCGGCGGAGGACGCAATGAGCGTGGCAACCGTGGTGATCGTGGCGAGGAGCGCTCGTCGCGGGCCCGCAAGGTCAAGACGCGCTCATCGTCCGATAGAGCTCGCCCGGCTCCCGAGGAGACGAGGGAGGAGGCACCAGTTCCGCGTCCTGTAGCAGCTCCCCGCCCTGCCCCGGTGCCGCGTGAAGAGCCCGCATCCCAGCGGCCGCGTCCCGAGCGGGACAGGTCGTCCGATCGGGGCCATCAGGGCCGTTCCCGCCGGGACGACGACAATGACGAGCGCGTCATCGGCCTGGGCGATCACGTGCCGGCCTTCCTGATGCGGCCGACCACAGTCAAGAAATCTAAGTAACGGATTCGGACGAAGGCTTCCGAGCCTTCCGGCGCGGGGCGGCCTTGCTGCCTCGCACCTTGGCGGCCTTGACCCGTCCCGCGGCGGCCACAGCCATCCGGGAGAGCTGTGCCGCCTCGTCCGGATCGTCGAAGGCCGTTTCCGGCATGAGCCAGTAGCTCGTGATGGATGCCTGGCCATTGCGCATCGGGAACGAGAAGGGACGTGAGCCGAGGTCGCGGAAGTGCGCGACGGTTTCCTCGTCCACCTTCAGATACAGTTCGCCGCCAGCCTCCAAGGCGAACATCACCTCGCCCTGATAGATCCCCTTGCCGCCGAACATCCTGCGGATATGGATCGGGCCGAGGCTGTGGAAGATCTCACGGATGGCCTCGGCGTCCATGGCTTCAGCCTGCCGGCTGCAGCGAGGTTGGGGTGGCGGGCGTGATCGCAACCGACTCGCCGCAGCCGCAGGCCGAGGTCTGGTTCGGGTTGTTGAACACGAACTGGGACGACATCTTGG
>JALYFY010000095.1 GCA_030777385.1 Pseudomonadota bacterium
CTCATGATGCCCAAGATCGTGATCTGCGATCCGGAGCTGACGGTGGGCATGCCGCCCCACATCACGGCCGGCACGGGGCTCGATGCGCTGGCGCATTGCATCGAAGCCTATTGCGCACCGGGCTATCACCCGATGGCCGAGGGCATCGCGGTGGAGGGCATCCGCCTCGTCAAGGAATACCTGCCGCGGGCGTACAAGGACGGCACGGACATCGAGGCCCGCGCCCAGTTGATGTCGGCCGCCGCCATGGGCGCCACCGCGTTTCAGAAGGGGCTCGGCGCCATTCACGCATTGTCCCATCCGACCGGCGCGCTCTACGACACCCATCATGGCCTGACCAATGCGGTCTTCATGCCCTACGTGCTGGCCTATAACCGCCAGGCCATCGAGACGAAGATCGAGCGGCTGGCCGCCTATATCGGCCTGGAGCCCTCGTTCCAGGCGTTTCTCGATTGGGTGCTGAATCTGCGCAAGGATCTCGGCGTGCCGCACACGTTGGAGGGCCTGAAGGTTGACAGCGCCCGCTTCGACGAGATGTCCGAGATGGCGCCTAACGATCCAACAGCGAGCGGCAACCCGGTGCCGATCACCAGGGAGAGCGCCCGCAAGCTCTTCGAGGATGCTCTGGCCGGGCAACTCTGACGGACTTCGCCCTCTAAGCGAAAAGGCCCCGCTGCTCATTGCAGCGAGGCCTTTTTGTTACTTAAGTCTCCGGCACTTACGCGGCGGCCCTGACGGGAGTTTTGCGTTGTGCGCGAAGCGACTTGAGGGCTTCGGTCCACTTGTAAAGCTCGTCGAGCATTGTGGCGGCTGATGCCTTGTAGATTTCTGCCGGCTTCAGCTGTCCGTTCTCCAGATTCTGGAACACCATCGGCATCGGAACGCCTTCCGGGATTGGCATCATCTTCAGGGTTGTGACGATCTGCTTGGCCACCTGAACGGAGCGAAGACCGCCCGAGATGCCGCCGTAGCTCACGAAGCCTGCAGGAGCATAGTTCCACTCGAGCGACAGGTAGTTCAACGCGTTCACCAGGGCTGGAGGCGGGGCGTAGTTGTACTCAGGGGTCACGAACACGAAGGCATCGGCCGATTGCACGCTCTCCGCCCAGGCCTTGGTGTGAGCATGGTGATAGTTCTGCTTCATCGGGTGCTCGGGCTCATCGAAGATCGGCAGGTTGAATTCCGCCAGGTCCACCAGAACCGGATCGAACTTGCCATGCTCGGCCGCGAATTCGTTGAACCATTGGGCGATGCTGGGGCCGACCCGGCCCGGGCGCGTGCTGGCGATAATGACGTGAAGCTTGGGCTTCATGGGATTTCCTTGATTTGCATTCCGGGTGAGGAACAATTAGGTTCTGTTTTGTAACCGAGGCTCATTAAGTAACTTTTCGAGCGCCGCGCAAGGAGGCACTTTCATGTCACCAGGTCACATCCATGTGCCCACCGACTGCCGGACCGTGACGGAGATCCTATCCCGGGTCGGCGACAAGTGGAGCGTTCAGGTCGTCGTCCAGCTGGGCGAGGGATCGAGACGATTCAATGAGTTACGCCGCAGCGTGACGGGCATTTCCCAGCGGATGCTGACCCTGACGCTGCGGGGGCTGGAGCGCGACGGCCTCGTCACCCGCACCGTCTACCCCACCATTCCGCCCCGGGTGGATTACCAGCTCACAGGGCTGGGTTGCTCCCTGCTCAAGACTGTGCGGGGCTTAGGAGAGTGGGCCATCGCCAACAGGGACGAGATTCTGGAGGCGCGGCAGCGCTTCGATGAAGTTGACGCTGGCCAGGAGGGCTATCAGCAGCGCCCCGACGCGGCCTGAGAAGGCTGCCTCTACCGACCGATCCGGTGCTCCAGGACCTCCCAGAGAGCCGGGTCGCGGAAGGTCATGATGGCGCCATCCGCACCGATCTCCCGCATCTCGTCCGCACTCAAGCCCGTCAGAACGCCGAAGGAGAAGAGCCCGGCGGCCTTGGCGGCTCTCATGCCGGAGGGGGAATCCTCAAAGGCAACGGCCTCTTCGGCCTTGATGCCGAGCCGCTCCAGGGCTGTCAGATAGGGCAGGGGATCGGGCTTGCCGCGCTCAACCTGCTCGATGGTGATCTGAACCGGGAACCGCTCGGCCAATCCCAGGACGTCCAGCATGTGATCTGCGTTGAGGCGCGGCGCGTTGGTCACGAGGGCGATCCTGACGCCCCGTCTTTCGGCCCAGTCGAGGAGGTCCAGCAGGCCTTCCAAGGGCTTCAGATTCGAGGCCATGCGGCGGAAGGTGGCTTCCTTCTCGTCCGCATAGGCTTCATGCTTCTCAACCGGCAGATGCGGCAGGAGAGAGGCGAAGATCGCCTCGTTGGTGCGCCCAATGATGGTGGAGCGGTAGATTTCCTCGTCGATCGCGACGCCCTCAGGCTTGAGAACCTCGGCAAAGGCCTCAAGGTGAACCGGGTCGCTGTGCACCAGGGTGCCGTCCATATCGAAGATCAAGGCTTTGAGCATCGGGCCGTCTCTAAAAGTGTCAGGGCTTCAGGCGACGGAATAGACCGCTTCGCCCAGGAAGGCACCCCGTTGGAATTGCAACCCTGCTCTATAGATAATGAGGGAACGGATAAACTGGATAAAGCGTGATCCCACCGATGGTTCGCACCTCTTCTCGGCCCTTTGAAGAGATATCCCCATGCGGCGGGTGATCGACAAGCTCAGGCTCCTTTATGAGAGTGACACTCAGGAGGCCCACCGCTTCCGCTATGGATTGCTTGTCTTCGACATAGCCACGACCGTCTTTATCGTCGCCTCCTCTTTCCTGCCGCACTCTTTGCTGGTGCAAGGGATCGATATCGTCCTCGGGCTCATTGTCCTGGCCGACTTCTCGGCACGTCTCACGATCAGTCCGACCCCCTGGAAGGACCTGGTGCACCCGACCACCCTGGCCGATGTGGCTGCGATCGTGTCGTTTTTGGCACCTATCGTCGGAGAGGGTATCGGGTTCCTGCGCATCCTGCGTACGGTGCGGCTCCTTCACACCTACCAGCTGCTCGCACGCCTGCGAACCGACAGCGTGTTCTTCCGTCGGAACGAGGAGTTGATCATCGCGTCGGTGAACCTCGCGGTTTTCATCTTCATCATGACCGGGTTCGTGTACGAGACGCAGCACAGGGCCAACGACAAGATAAACAATTACGTGGATGCGCTCTACTTCACCATGGCGGCGCTCACCACCACAGGATTCGGCGACATCACCCTGACGGGAACGTTAGGTCACCTGATCTCGGTGGTGATCATGATCTTCGGTGTGACGCTGTTCTTGCGCCTCGTGCAGGTCCTGCTCAGGCCCAACAAGGTGAAGTATTCCTGTCCGGTCTGCGCACTGCAGCGGCATGATAGGGACGCCGTTCACTGCAAGGCCTGCGGCACGGTCCTCAACATCCCGGATGAGGGAGCAGTCTAGGAGCCTCATGCGTCTGGAATGATGGCAACACCCCGGCCCGTCACAAAGGAAATCGCAACCGGAGTACCCGGTGCAATCGGCTCCTTGCGCCCGTATTGAACGACGAAAAGATCGCCGATCGGGCTTTCCACATCATATTCCACCTGCGTGCCCAGGTAGGAAGCCTTCCTCACTGTGCCGGCAAGCGCACCGCTGGGAGCTGTGCCTTCTTCAAGCAGAATGGCATCGGGCCGGACCGCCAGTTTCACGGCGCCTTGGCTCGCTCCTCTGTGCGGGAGCTGAAGGCTGACATTCCCGATCCGCACAGCCCCCATTGCGCCTGAGACGCTCATCAGTTCGCCTGAAATGATGTTGGCGTCTCCGATGAAGTCGGCGACGAACAGGTTTGCCGGCTCCTCATAGAGCTCCCGCGGCGCGCCCGTCTGGGCGATGCGGGCATTGGACATGACGATGATGTGGTCTGAGACGGCGAGCGCCTCCTCCTGGTCGTGCGTCACATAGGCCACTGTGAGATTGAGGCTCTGCTGCAACTCGCGGATGTCTTCGCGCACCCGGCGGCGCAGCTTGGCATCGAGGTTGGAGAGCGGCTCATCGAAGAGAAGCACCTGCGGCTCCAGCACCAGGGCGCGGGCAACGGCCACACGCTGCTGCTGGCCGCCGGAGAGTTCGGACGGAGCCCGCTTCTCCAAACCTTTCAGGCCGATGAGCTCGAGCTTCTCCATGGCCATCTCGTAAGCGTCTTTCTTGGCGACGCCCTGCACGGAGGGGCCATAGGCTACATTCTCCAGGACCGACATATGCGGAAAGAGCGCATAGGACTGAAACACCATGCTCACATCCCGGTCGGCTGCCGAGAGGTTCGTCACGTCGCGCCCGCCGATCAGGATCTGGCCGGCGCTTGCCATCTCGAGGCCCGCGATCATGCGCAAGGTTGTGGTCTTGCCGCAGCCGGAGGGGCCGAGCAGGGTGACGAGCTGGCCTGGCGGGATAGTGAAGGTGACGTCGTCCACTGCCGTGACGGTGCCATAGCGCTTTGTCACGTTGCGGAATTCCACGGAGGCCGCAGGCTTCTTGAAGGCCGTGGGCCGGGCCAGGGTGCTGACGGACGTTGCTTGATTCATGGAATGGCCTGCACGGCAATGGGGGAGGAGGCTGCACTCGCGCTGCGGCGGCCGAGACGCCGCTCGCCGACAGCCAGCTGGATCGCCACGATGGCAAACAGCATGACGATGATGAGCGCAGTGGAATAGGCGATGGCGAGGCCGAACTCTCCGGCTTCGACGCGTCCGACGATGTAGGTCGTGGCCATGTTGTACTCCGCAGTGACGAGGAAGATCACGGCGCTCACAGCCGTCATGGCACGCACGAAGGAATAGACCAGAGAGGCCACGATGGCGGGCCGCAGCAACGGCAGCACCACCCGGCGCATGGTGGTGGCCGAGCGCGCTCCCAGGGTGAGGGATGCCTCGTCCAGGCTCTTGTCGATCTGGCTCAAGGTGGCGATGCCGGAGCGCACGCCCACCGGCATGTTGCGGAACACGAAGCACATCACGAGGATGAAGCCCGTTCCGGTGATCTCGATGGGCGGCACGTTGAAGGCAAGGATGTAGGACACGCCGACCACCGTCCCGGGGATTGCGAAACTCAGAAGCGTGCCGAACTCGAAGGCTCGCTGCCCGGAGAAGCGCTGGCGGGTGAGAAGATAGGCCGTCAGCAGGCCGATGGCTGCGGTGAGCGGCGCGGAGAGCGCCGCGACTTTCATGGTGGCAAAGAACGAATTCCAGGCAGAGCCCGAGAAGTAGAGTCCCCACTCGGCCTGTTCCACCCGGAAGGCGGTGAGGAAATGCTCGAGGGTCGGCGTGTAGTCGCGCCCCATGGAGCGCACGAAGGCGCCGATGACGATGATCACATAGACGGCAAGGGTGAACACGGCCCAGGGGATAGCCGTAAAGTAGGAGGCAAGCGCAACCCGGCGGGGCAGCGGCAGAGGGATGCCGGCATCGCCCTTGCCGGTGACCGTGGTGTAGACCTTCTTGCCGAGCCAGGCATGCTGCAGCCAGAAGGCTCCCAGGGTGAAGGCGAGCAGGATGATGGAGAGCACAGCAGCCCGACCCTGATCCTGTTGCGCACCGACGACGGCGAAGAAGATCTTGGTGGAGAGCACCTCGTAATTGCCGCCGAGCACCAGCGGATTGCCGAAATCCGCAAGGCTTTCGACGAAGCCGAGCAGGAAGGCGTTGGCAAGGCCCGGCCGCATGAGCGGCAGCGTTACGGTCCAGAAGGTTGTCCAGCTCTTCGCGCGAAGCGTTTGTGACGCCTCTTCCAGGGTCGGGCTGATGCCCTGCACCACACCGATGAGCACAAGGAAGGCGATGGGCGTGAAGGCCAGAAGCTGCGCGATGAACACACCGGGAAGGCCATAGATCCAGCGCGAGCGCGGAACGCCGAACCAATCCCACAACACGGCGGAGAGTGCCCCGGAGCGGCCGAACAACAGGATCAACGCGAGGCCGATCACGAAGGGCGGCGTGATGATCGGCAGAACGCTCATCACGCGCAGGAGCTTCTTGAAGCGGAACTCCGTGCGGGTTGCGATCAGCGCAAAGGCAAGACCTAAGGCCGTGGTGCCGAAGGCGACGAGCAGCCCCAGAAACAGGGTGTTCCAGGCAACGCCGCAGCGCAGGTCGCCCGACAGGCAGTCCAATCCCCAAATCGACTTGTCCATGAACTTCGTCATGAACTCGGATGGGGCGAAGTTGCCGCTGTTGTCGGCAAAAGCGCTCGCAAGGATCGTTGAGACGGGAAAGAACACGAAGACGACGATCAGGGCGATCACGACGCCGATCGACGATGTCACGAAAGCATCACCCCGGCACCATCCACGGGCTGCCAGTCCGTTGCAAAGGATGATGAGAAACGAAGCCGCGGTGAGCGCAGCGCCGTAGCCCATGCCGGCCTGGCTTGGGCCCGGATCACTGACGTGGCTCCTTAGGATGTCCGCGGTCCAACCATTGAGGCCGATGGAGAAACCTTGAAGGAGGATGAGGGCAAGGCCGAGCAGGCCGGATGCGACGAGCCAGCTGCCTTTGCGTTGCGCCGAAGATCTGGCAATCGGCACCAAGGCAATACACAGCGGCGCCAGGATAGGCAGAAGCCACCAGGCACCTCTGAGACCATGGATCAATGCCGATCCGCTGACGAAATAGTCCGCGAGGGTGGGGACGGCAGCGCGGTCGAAGCCATACCAAGGCAGGAGGGCGAAGCCGACCCAGCCCAGAACGATCCAGCCAAGGGTTGCCCGTGACATCGTGTGCTCTCGCATGAAAACCGATGCTGAATTCACAGCGATTCAGCAAGGAAAATAGCAAATCGTGAATGCTCTTCGGCGAAGCACCGTGCTTCGCCGAAGATATCTCCGGATCGCTATTTCGGCAGGTTCTTCACCTCGTTGTCCCACTTGGACAGGAGGCGCTTGCGTTCTTCAGAGGAGCCATATTTGGCGAAGTCGAAGGTGATCAGCTTGATGTCGCTGAGCTTCGGTGCCTGTGGCGGGATCGGCGTGCTCTTGTTGGACGGCACCTGATAGGATTTGGCTTCCGCGCCGATCTTCTGTGCATCGGCGGTCAGCGCCCAATCGTAGAATTTCTGGGCGTTCTCCAGGTTCTTTGCGCCTTTGATGATCGACATGGAGCCGATCTCGTAGCCTGTGCCCTCGCAAGGAGCCACGACCTTGATCGGAGCCTTGTCGACGACCATGGTCACCATGTCGTGCATGAAGGTGATGCCGGTGGTCGTCTCACCCAGAGCTACGGCCTTGGCGGGGGCTGCACCCGACTTGGTGTATTGATTGACGTTCTTGTGCAGGGCCTTGAGATAGTCGAAGCCCTTGTCCTCCCCCATGAGCTGGACGATGGTTGCCAGAAGCGTATAGGCCGTACCGGAGGAGTTCGGGTCCGCGACCTGCACCTCGTCCTTCAGCTCGGCTTTCAGCAGATCAGCCCAGCATTTCGGCTCCGGGACATTGTTGGATTTGACCAGGTCGGTGTTGAAGCCAAAGCCGAGCGCGCCTGAGTAGATGCCGATGGCCCGGTTCTTGGACTGCTCCCACTGGCGCACCGCCCAATCCTGCAGCTCGCCCATCTTCGGCGATTTGTACTCCTGGGTCAGGCCTTCTTCTGCGGCCTGCATGTGAGGGTCGCCTGTGCCGCCCCACCAGATATCGGCGCGAGGATTGGCAGCCTCCGCCTTGACCTGGGCAAAGACTTCTCCAGCGCTCTTGCGGGTCATGGAGACCTTGATGCCGGTTTCCCGCTCGAAAGCATTGACCGTGGCGCGGCACCACTCTTCCTGCACGCCGCAATACATGACCAGAGCGCCCTGCGCCTGGGCTGCTCCGGCGGACATGAAGGACAGGGTCGTCATGGTGCCTGCCAGCATGGTTGCCGCAACAAAGTTCTTCTTCAGCTTCATCCTAATCCTCCCATGGTGTCGTTCTTGTTGTTTTGCTTGGCCGGCTAAGTTCCCCCCAATGCGCCAGTGGGTCAAGAGCCTTGCCGATGCTCCAAATCTGAATCTTTGGAATAAGATGACGGCCTATGGCTCTTTGGAGATACCGGTTGCGGCCATAAGGGCAGGCGCCAGCTCCGGCGTGCAGGCCAGAACGGGGTTGCCGTTTCGCAGGCCATCCTTGGCCAGGAAGTTGTTGGTCCAGCCGCCGGCCTCTTCGATGATCAGAAGGCCCGCCAGAGCGTCCCACGAATTGATGTGAAGCTCGCAATAGGCATCGATGCGCCCGTCTGCGACAAAAGCTAGGCCAAGCGTGCCCGAGCCTGCTCGGCGCACATTGGCGCCGCCTGTTTTCAGTTTGTCGACAGCAGCGATGTAGGGCTCGGGCGGCAGGCGCGGCGACCAGCCGGCCTCCACGGTTGCCTGGTTCATGTCGGCCAAACCGCTCACCCGGATCGGCTCCCCGTTCAGGATTGCACCCCGGCCCCGTTGCGCGGTGTAGAGCTCCGCATGCATCACGTCATAGATGACCCCGATCTCCACGCGGCTGTCACGGACGAACGCGATGGAGATCGCAAAATGCGGGATTCCGCGGGCGAAATTTGCAGTGCCGTCGATGGGATCCACCACCCAGACGTCGCGCTCGAAGGAGCCACCGCCTTCCTCGCCGAAGAACGAGTCATCCGGAAACAGCTCGCTCAAGCGGCCCCGGATCAGCTCCTCCACCTCCGCATCGGTAGCGGTGAGAAAATCCTGCGGTCCCTTGAAGTCGGGCCGCTGTGAGCGCGGTCTCTCCAGAAACCGCTTTCGCGCCAGCACGCCCGCCTCCCTGGCAATGGCGCAGGCGGCGGCAAATCTCATGTCCAGGTCGTTGGTCGTCATGGCACCTTCCGGATCAAAATGACCGGCAGCTTTGTTATCAGGCGTTCATCCTGTTCTGGGAGAATGGCTGGCTTCATGAGACGAAAGATAGAGAATGCGTTCCCAAAACCTGCTGATTTGACCCTTTATTAGCCGGCTCAAATCACTTACGTTACAAACTATCCTGTTAGGAGCCCTACTCTCGTCGAATGTCCAGAATCCCGAAAGAAAAACTCAGCCAAGTCGCAGCGCTCCCCTTCCGGATCAAGGAAGGGAAGGTCGAGGTGCTGCTCGTCACGTCTCGTGAAACCAAGCGCTGGTTGATTCCGAAGGGTTGGCCCATGAAGGGCAAGAAGCCTCACAAGGCGGCCGCCCAGGAGGCCGAGGAGGAGGCGGGCGTCAAGGGTGACATCAAGGACGAGCCGCTGGGATATTACGACTATTGGAAGCGCCGCGCCGCGCATTTCGACCTTTGCCGGGTCGATGTCTATCCGCTGGAAGTCTCCAAGCAACTCAAATCCTGGCGGGAGAAGGGGCAGCGTCAGTCGCGGTGGTTCGAGGTCGAAGAAGCGGCGCATCAGGTTCTGGAGCCTGCCTTGGCGCAGCTCATCCGCAGCCTGCCCGAGCATCTCTGAGCTCGCAGCCCCAACGGGGTAGACACGGATTTTTGCGGCCCTTAGGGAACGCAACGCTGCTCAAGAAGTCTTTCCTGTGACGAGAGTGGTCGAGCACTGAAGCTCGGCCGTTTTCCAGGCATGGTGAGGAGATTTCGATGAAGGCCCTTGTTTGGCACGGCACCACCGACATTCGTTGCGACTCCGTTCCCGATCCACAGATCGAGCATCCGCGCGACGCGATCATCAAGGTGACGAGCTGTGCCATCTGCGGCTCGGATCTGCACCTTTACGATCACTTCATGCCCGGCATGAAGAACGGCGACATCATGGGCCATGAGAGCATGGGCGAGGTCGTCGAGGTCGGCGCGGAGTCGAAAGGCAAGCTGAAGGTCGGCGACCGGGTGGTGATCCCCTTCACCATCATCTGCGGCGAGTGCGACCAGTGCAAACGCGGCAACTTCTCGGTTTGCGAGCGCACGAACCGCAACGGCCATATCGCCGCCAAGGCCTTCGGCCACACGACGGCGGGCCTCTTTGGCTATACGCATCTGACCGGCGGCTATCCGGGCGGGCAGGCCGAGTATCTGCGCGTTCCCTTCGCGGATGCCACCCACATCAAGGTGCCGGACGGCATCTCCGACGAGAAGCTTCTCTTCCTCAGCGACATCTTTC
>JALYFY010000096.1 GCA_030777385.1 Pseudomonadota bacterium
GATTTCTCGTTCAACCTGAACGTGACATCCATGCACCGGACCATCAAGGCGGTGCTGCCCGGCATGCTGGAGAAGGGCCGGGGATCTATCGTCAACATCGCCTCCGGCGCATCCTCCGTGCGCGGCATCCCCAACCGCTATGCCTATGGAACCACCAAGGCGGCGGTGATCGGCCTCACAAAGGCGGTGGCGGCGGATTTCATCAAGCGCGGCGTTCGCGCCAATGCCATCTGCCCCGGCACGATCCAGTCCCCGTCCTTGGACGAGCGGATTGCGGCGCAGGCCGAGAGCTCCGGCCAGAGCCTGGATGCAGTGCGCCAGGCCTTCGTCGACCGCCAGCCTATGGGCCGGCTCGGCATGCCCGAGGAAGTGGCGGCGCTCGCCGTCTATCTCGCCTCCGATGAAGCGAGCTACACGACCGGTCATATTCACCTCGTGGATGGCGGGTTCGCGCTTTAGGGCGAGTGGGCCTTAACCCGCCCGCCCCTTATAAGGGGTTTCCGGCACCGGCGTCAGCGGTCCCTTGCCTTCGAACCAGGCAATGAGATTGTCGGCCGTGAGCTTGCCCATGGCGTTGCGAGTGTGGACCGAGGCCGAGGCGATGTGGGGGAGCAGCACCACATGCTCCAAGTCGATCAGCTCCTGGGGAACCTGCGGCTCGTCCTCATAAACGTCGAGGCCCGCTGACAGGATCGTGCCCGATTTCAAGGCCTCGATCAGGGCCTGCTCGTCCACGACGCTGCCGCGAGCCACGTTGATCAGCACCCCATTGGGGCCGAGCGCCTTTAGAACCTCGGCATTGATCAGGTGCCGGGTCGAGGCGCCGCCGGGGGTGATAACGATGAGCACGTCGCAGGCCTCCGCAAGCCCCACGGCGGTGGAATGATAGGTGAAGGCGACATCGTCCTGCTGCGTGCGTCCATGATAGGCGATGCTCACATCGAAGCCTGAAAGCCGCCGCGCGATGGCCTTACCGATGCGCCCGAGGCCGACGATGCCGACCTTTCGATTGCGCAGGGTCGACGAGAGAGGGAAATGTGCTTCCAGCCACCGGCCCTCCCGCAGGTAGCGGTCGGCCTGCGGGATTTTCCTCAATGTTGCCAGGAGCAGGCCGATGGTGAGATCGGCCACCTCGTCATCGAGCACGCCGGGAGTGTTGGTGACGATGATGCCACGCCTTGCGGCCTCTGCTGCATCCACATTGTCGTAGCCGACGCCGACGCTTGAAATAATCTCTGCGTTCGGCAGGAAATCGAGGAGTTTCGCATCGGTGCGGCCATAAAGGGTGCTTGTGGCCACGCCGCGAATGCGGGGTCCGACCTCGCGCAGGAAGGCCTCATGATCAGGCTGCTCCCACAAGCGATGGAGCGTAAAGGCCCGGTCGAGGGCCTCGATCACGATCGGCATCATCGGCGCTGTCATCAGGATTTCGGTTTGGCTCATGGGGGCGTTGCTCTCTCTCATATTCAGCCGATCGCGCAGCGAGCCGCCGCGCCTCTGCGGAAGGATTCGTCGATCGTTTTGGCCTGCTGCTGAAGCGCGGATTTCACGTCCTGCGGCAGGTCGAGCCAGTGGCACCCGCGGAGCGCCGCCTCGAGCGCGTAGAGCGCGTTCAAGCTGACGCGCCGCGGCTGCCTGAACTTCAGCCGACGATAGGCCTCGACCGATCCGATGGACTGAAGATCGCCCACGGAGCGGATGTCGACCTCCTTCAGCCAAGCCAGGGTGGAAGGGCCGATCCCGGGCAGGCTTTCGACAGGGGCATCGTTCATGCGGAGGGCTCCGGCTTCGGTTGCTTCGTGCGTTCACGGTAGAGCAAGTAGAGCCCCGATGCGATGACGATGCCAGCCCCGACGAAGGTCCAAGGGTCCGGCCAATCCCCGAAGAGGATGTAGCCCAGCGCCAGCATCCAGATGATCTGGCTGTAGATGAAGGGCGCCAGGATTGCCGCCGGGGCTCGCGCATGGGCGAGAACCAGGAACCAGTGCCCCAAGGCGCCATAGAGGCCTGTGGTCACCAGCAGAACCCAGGTGAGCGGCGAGGAGGGCGTGGTCCAGATCCAGGGCAGCAGCGGCGTCATGAGCACGATGCCCGCAACGCTTGAATAGAGGGTGGTCGTGGCAGACGAATCGCTCGAAGCCAGCATCCGCGTCACGATGTTGTAGAAGGCGTAGGACACGGCGCCTGCCAGGGACAGCAGGGCCGCAGGATGCATGGTCCCTAGTCCCGGCCGCGTGATGACGAGCACGCCGGCAAAGCCGATGCCGATGGCCGTCAGCCGCTGCCAGCCGATACGCTCTCCCAGGAGCGGGCCTGCCAGGAGTGCGACCAGGAGGGGCGTTGCAAAGATGATGGATTGGGTTTCGACGAGCTGCAGATACTGCAGGGCGAAGAAATTGCAGATGGTCGATGCAAAGAGCAGGAACGAGCGGATCAGCTGCAGCGGGAGACGGCGGGTTCGAAGCGCGCCGGGTTTTGTCCGCGGATTGATGACGATGAGGGTTAAAAGGGCTGCGGACACGTAGCGGGCCCAGACCGTGACCATCGGGTCGACGGAGCGGTTGACCCATTTGGCCGTTGCATCGAGACAGGAAAAGCAGATCAGCGCCGCGCACATGAGAGCGATGCCGATCAGGCGGCTCCGACGGTGCGTTACTTGCGTGGGAAGAGGCGAGGAGATGGTGTCGGCCATGCGCAGGATGCTAGCTGCACCGGGCCATATGAGCGAGTTCCCCCAGCGCACAGCCCTCCTGCGCGCCGGGCAGGGGTCTCATCAGGCGGTTGCAGCCAGTTCCTGCTCTTCCGTTCCCAATTCCTCTGCCTCGTCCTCGGCTTCGCTCTCGAAGCCGGTCTGATCGGCTCCCGTGAGGCCCGCGAGATTTTTGGCCGCCTTGCGCAGCAGCTTGCGGAGGCGCTTGCGGTCCTTGTTGTCGAAGCCTGCCAGCAGTTCCGCTTCGACCTCATTCCACAGGGCGTCGATGGCAGCAGCCTTGCGCTTGCCTTCCTTGGTGAGCTTGACGCGCACCACCCGGGCGTCCCCCGGCTCGGTGTGGCGTTCCACAAGCTTCAGGGCGGAGAGGCGCGACACCGTCTTGGAAGCCGTGGGCGGGCGCACCCGCAGGATGGACGCCAGATCACCCATGGTCATGGGGCCGGCATCGGCAAGGGCCTGCAGGACCTGCTCCTGGCCGGCAAAGAGGCCGAGTTCCGAGAGCTTGTCGCCCGTGCGGCTCCGATGCAGGCGTGAGGCTTGAACCAGAGCCCATCCGACGCTCTTGATGCTCGGATGCTTGATGTCGCTGTCCATCATTCCTCACTCTTCGAAGCGTTGCCGAGAGTACCATGACTGGGCCTCATGACGGTAAGATGACAAGCCGGCACACTATTAACAGGCTAAGGAACTAGGGTCTCTAGACCTCCCGGCCGAGGGCGCTTTCGTGCCAGCGGCGCAGGAGAAGATGGCTGAGCGCCGCCAGCAGCACGAACAGAACAATGCCGGTCGCTGCCAGGAGAACGAGCGCTGCGAAAAGACGCGGAATGTTGAGCCGGTACTGGCTCTCGATGATGCGATAGGCAAGGCCCGAACCCGCGCCCGCCGAACCTGCCGCCATTTCGGCCACCACGGCGCCGTTGAGGGATAACCCGCCGGCGATCCGCAAGCCCGCCAGGAAGGCCGGCAGGGCCGCCGGGCGGCGCAGGTACCACAATGCCTTCAGCCGGGCCTTGACGCGGGCAAAGGATCCCCCGGAGGAGGATGTGCCGTAAAGCCGGAACAGCTCCATCAGATTCCGGTCCACCGACTGCAGCCCGAGCATCGTGTTCGACAGAACCGGAAAGAAGGCGACCAGCCAGGCGCAGGCCAGAACCGCCACATCCTGCGGCAGATAGATCAGAAGCAGGGGCGCGATGGCGATCACCGGGGTGACCTGCAGCACGACGGCAAAAGGATAGACGGAATACTCGACGATCTTCGACAGGCTCAGCAGGACGGCAAGAAGCACGCCGCCGAGGACGGCCAGCGCCAGGCCGAGGAGCGTTGTCTTGAGCGTTGTCAAAAGAGAGGCCCAGAGGATCGGCCAATCGCTCACCATGGTTGCCGCGATCAGGCTGGGGGCCGGCAGAATATAGGGTGGAACACCTTGGAAGCGGACATAGGCTTCCCAGCCGGCCAGTGCCGCGGCAAAGACCGCAAGAGGCAGGATCAACCTGAGAGGGGTATGGCGCGCCGAAGGTGTTCTGGAGCCGGAGGCCATTACAGGTGCTCCTCCGCGGCCTGAGCCAGCAGAGCCTGGGAGATCTGTCCGCACAAGGCCGCATAGCGTGCGCCGGTGCGAAAATCCCTCGGGCGCCGCCCCGGCGGCTCACCCTGGATCTCGGCCACGATGCGGCCGGGGCGAGGCGACATGACAGCGATGCGGCTCGACAGATACGCGCTCTCATAAACCGAGTGCGTGACGAAAACGACCGTGCAGCGCAGTTCGCTCTGCAGCCGTAGGAGATCGTCGTTGAGCCTGAAGCGGGTGATCTCGTCCAGGGCCGCGAAGGGCTCGTCCATGAGAAGGAGCCGGGGCTTGAGGGAGAGCGCACGGGCAATCGACACCCGCATCTTCATGCCGCCCGAGAGCTCACGGGGATAGGCTTCGGCGAAGTCGCTCAGGCCGACCAGGGCAAGGCTCTCGGCAATGCGATCCTGTGCCTTGCGCTTCGACACCCCGCGCAGCCGCAGCGGCAGCCAGACATTGTCGGCCACATCCGCCCAGGGCATCAGCGTAGGCTCCTGGAACACGAAGCCGATCTCCTCCCGATGATCAGCATCGGCAGAACCCGGCCATGCAATGCTTCCATCCGTCGGCTGTGTCAGGCCTGCGATGATGCGCAAGACGGTCGATTTCCCGCATCCGGACGGACCGAGGAGGGACACGAACTCGCCCGTAGGTATCGCAAGGTCGAGGCCGGCGAGCGCTGTCACGCCATTCGCGAAAACCTTGGTGATGCCCTGAAGCGCAACGAGCGTGGACGCGAACTCTGCCATAGGTGCGATGGCGCCGGACCGGCGCCGCTCTCCTTATTTCTTCAGCTCCAGCCCGACGCCCCTGTTCACGAACTGGAGCGTATAGGCTTTCTTGTAGTCAAGATCCGCCTTGAAGAGGCCGGCCTTCACCATCTTGTCGAAGAAGTCCTTCATGCGCGCATCCGTCATCGCGCCGATGCCGTGCTTCTGCGCATCGCCGGAATCGACGATTCCGTATTCTTTCATCCTGGCGACCGAATAGGCGAGCAGTTCGTCCGTCATCTCCGGGTTGTCGCGCTTGATGAGCGCGTTGGCCTGCCGATTGTCGCCGTAGAGATAGTTGTACCAGCCGAGGGTCGAGGCATCGACGAAGCGCTGCACAAGATCGGGATTTTTCTCCACGATCTCGCGTCGGGTCTCCACGGTGGTGGAATAGGTGCTGAAGCCGTAGTCGGCGAGCAGGAACACATTGGGCTTGAAGCCCGCAGCCTTCTCAATGGTGAGCGGTTCGGAGGTCGCATAGCCCTGCTGCACGGAGGCCTTGTTGGCGATGAAGGGCGCTGGGTTGAAGCCATAGGGCTTCACCTGTTCGTCGCGAAAGCCGAACTCCGCTTTCATCCATTGGAAGAACGTGGCGAAGCCATCCTTGGAGAGCAGAATATCGCTCGACCTCTTCAGATCCTCGAAGCGGTCCAAGCCCTGCCCTGGATGGCTGAGGAGCACCTGCGGCTCCTTTTGGAAATGAGCTGCGACCACAACCGTGGGAATATCC
>JALYFY010000097.1 GCA_030777385.1 Pseudomonadota bacterium
ATCTTGGGGCGAGACGGCGTCACGGCTGATCCCGATCAGTCTTTGTCGAGGGACAGATCGGGCGCTTCCGGGTTCTTCATGCCGACCACATGGTAGCCGGCATCCACATGCAGGATCTCGCCGGTCATGCCCCGGGACATATCCGAGACGAGATAGGCCGCCGTCTCCCCCACCTCCTCGGTGGTGACCGTGCGGCGCAGGGGCGAGTTGTACTCGTTCCACTTGAGGATGTAACGGAAGTCGCCGATGCCCGACGCCGCGAGCGTCTTGATCGGGCCTGCCGAGATGGCGTTGACGCGGATGTTCTTGGGGCCGAGATCGGCGGCGAGATAGCGCACGGAAGCCTCGAGGGCAGCCTTGGCCACGCCCATCACGTTGTAGTGCGGCATCCACTTCTCGGCGCCGTAATAGGTGAGCGTGAGCAGCGAGCCGCCCTCGGTCATCAGCTTCTCGGCCCGCTGGGCCACCGCCGTGAAGGAATAGCAGGAGATGAGGAGCGACTTGGTGAAGTTGCCTTCCGTGGTCTCCACATAGCGGCCGGTGAGCTCGTCCTTGTCCGAGAAGGCGATGCAGTGGACCACGAAGTCGATGGAGCCCCAGAGGCGCTTCACTTCCTCGAACACCGCATCGATGGAGGCTGCATCCGTCACGTCGCAATGGCCGACGACCACGCCGTCGAGCTCCTTCGCCAGGGGCTCGACCCGCTTCTTCAAGGCGTCGCCCTGGTAGGTGAAGGCGAGCTCGGCTCCGTGCTGGCGGGCGGCTTGCGCAATGCCCCAGGCGATGGAGCGATTGTTCGCCACGCCCATGATCAAGCCGCGCTTACCGGCCAGAATGCCGGTGGCTTTTGTCTCCGCCATAGTTCACCTAGATCGTCGCTGGACAGGGAATTCGAGAACGGCCTCTTTAGCCGACCCTGCCGCAGGGGGGAAGACCTCTTAGGCCCCCTTGAGACAATCCGAGCGTCCTAGGACTGATTTTCTATTGGGTCTTGTTTACCGGGCCTTGGCCGAGCGGCGCTTGCGGGCGTACTCCATCAGGTCCTCGTCCACCACCTCGGGCAGCCTGATCTCCACCACGACCAGGAGATCGCCGTGTCCGGTCTTGCCCGGCAGGCCCTTGCCGCGCAGGCGGAAGGTGCGGCCCGAATTGGTCATGGGCGGGATCGCCATCTCCACCGCGCCGTTCAAGGTCGGCACGCGGATGGTGCCGCCGAGGATGGCCTCCTCGATCTCGATGGGCAGCCGCTGGCGCAGGTTGGAGCCCTCCGGGGTGAAACGCTCGTGCGGCGCAAAGTTGATGGTGAGCAGCGCATCGCCCGGATCGATGCCGGGAGCGCCCTGGCCCAGGCCGCGAAGGCGGATCACCTGGCCGTCGGCCACGCCCTTGGGAATGACCACGTCCACGTCGCGGCCGGTGGAGAGCCGGATCCGCTTCTTGGCCTCCTGAGCCACCTCTTCCAGGGTGACCGTCAGGGTGGCGGCGACGTCCTCGCCCTTCTGCTGCGGCCGGCCGCGGCCCTGGCGCCCCCCGTCATTGCTTGTGCGGAAGGCCTCACCGAAGAGCTGGGAGAAGATGTCGTCGCCCAGATCGGCGCCGAACCCGCCCTTGCCCCGCCGCGCCCCGCCGCCGAAGCCGGGAAAGCCTGCGAAATCTTCCGCACGCGCACCGCCACGGCCGCCGCCGAAGCCCTCGAAGCCCTGGAAGCGCGGCTTGCCCTCCGCATCGATCTCGCCCCGGTCGAACTGGGCGCGCTTGCCCGCGTCGCCGAGGATTTCATAGGCCGAGTTCGCCTCCGCGAACTTGTCCTTCGCCTTGGGATCGTCCTTGTTGCTGTCCGGATGATAGGTCTTGGCGAGCTTGCGGAACGCCTTCTTGATCTCCGCTTCACCTGCGGAGCGGGGTACGCCGAGAACGTCGTAGGGGTTGCGCATCGTGGAATCCATGAACCGTCGGGATAAGAGCCGGAGGCTCAACGGGTTTGACGGTCATATGGGCAAAGTGTTGCCCCTTTGCAACGCCGCGACCGGCAAAAGCTAAACCTTGGCCGTACCCTTGGCCGTGCTGCTGGCGGGCTTGATCTCCTTGATCGCCCATTCGCCGCCGGAGGGACGGCAGGCGGTGCCATGGAGCGAGGTGGAAGAAGGGCCGCTCAGGTGGGCCGAGAAGGTGCGGCAGATCTCGTCGTTCTTCACGAAGGGCGAGCCGACAGGGGTGAAGGTGCCCTTGCGGGTGGTGTCGGGATTGTCCCAGGAGACCTGGGTGCCGGGTCCCTGCGGGTCGAGGGCAACGCCGAGCGCCGCCTTGGCGCGGCGCCAATCCTCCTCGTCCAGGTCTGCGGAGAGCGGGGTCACCGCCTTGGCCGGGATCGCGCCCGTTGCCTTCGGCTCATCGTCGTCGAGGGCCGATGTGCCGAGGGACAGGCTGCACGCGCTCGCGGACAGGGCAATCAGCCCCGCAGCCAGGATTTTCATGGCTTCGCTGACGATACCATCTAATCTATAACGGCGCGCATTGATCCACGTCACGCGTCGGATCCCCCAGAACCAAAAGACACAGAACGGAATTAAGCAGTGAACCAGTTAACAACCGGTGACTTCACTGAAACGGAAGAGCCCTTCGGGCTTTTTAGGGCGTGGCTGCAGGAAGCCGAGGCCTCGGAGCCCAACGATCCCAACGCCATGGCGCTCGCCACCGTGGACCAGGACGGGCTGCCGAACGTGCGAATGGTGCTGCTCAAGGGCTTCGACGAGCAAGGCTTCGTGTTCTACACCAACACGGAATCCAACAAGGGCCGCGAGCTTCTCGGACAGAGGAAGGCCGCCCTCGTCCTGCACTGGAAGAGCCTGCGCCGGCAGATCCGCGCGCGGGGTCCGGTGACCCTGGTGAGCGACGAGGAGGCGGACGCCTACTTTCAGAGCCGCCCGCGCGACAGCCGCATCGGCGCCTGGGCGAGCCAGCAGTCGCGCCCCCTCGAGAGTCGCTTTGCGCTCGAAAAGGCGGTGGCCCTGAACACGGCGAAATATGCCGTGGGCGAGGTGCCGCGCCCGCCCCACTGGACGGGCTTCCGCATCGCTCCCGTGTCCATCGAGTTCTGGCAGGACAAGCCGTTCCGGCTCCACGACCGGGTGGTCTTCAGCCGCGAGGGCAGCGGCTGGCGGAAGGTGCGGCTTTATCCTTGATGCGGCGCCATAGACCCTGACCCGCAACCGGGATAAGGATCAGCGCCTTCTCACAGGAATCCCCATGTCCTCTTCGACCAATGCTCCCCGCCGCATCATGCTGCTCACCGGCGCCAGCCGGGGCATCGGGCATGCCACGGTCAAGCGCTTCTCGGCGGCCGGGTGGCGGGTGATCACCTGCTCGCGGCATGGCTTTCCCGAGAACTGCCCGTGGGAGATGGGGCCTGAGGATCACCTTCAGGTCGATCTCTCGGATGCACAGGATACGCGCCGGGCCATCGCCGAGGTGAAGGAGCGGCTCGCCGTCGAAGGCGGCGTGCTGCATGCGCTGGTCAACAATGCGGGCATCTCGCCCAAGGGTGAAGGCGGCTCCCGGCTCGGCGCGCTGGACACCCGCTACGAGGATTGGCTGCACGTGTTCCAGGTGAACTTCTTCGCCTCGATCATGCTGGCCCGCGGGCTGCAGGACGAATTGGCGAAGGCCAAGGGCTCGGTGGTCAACGTGACCTCCATCGCAGGCTCCCGCGTCCACCCCTTCGCGGGCGCAGCCTATGCCACCTCCAAGGCGGCGCTGGCATCCCTGACCCGCGAGATGGCTGCCGATTTCGGCCCGCTCGGGGTACGCGTGAACGCCATCTCGCCGGGCGAGATCGACACCGCGATTCTGTCGCCGGGCACGGAGAAGATCGTCGAGCAGCTGCCGCTCCAGCGGCTCGGCACCCCTGACGAGGTGGCAAAAGCCATCTATTTCCTCTGCACCGATGCAAGCTCCTACGTCACGGGCGCGGAGCTCCACATCAATGGCGGTCAGCACGTTTGAGGTGATCCATGCCCCAACGCCGGATGCAGAGCCTTGTCATCGCGTCGCTGATGATCGGCTCAGTGACGGGAGCGTTGAGCCAGGAAGGCCCTGACAGAAACCCATTCGCCGATCCGGACATGCACCCCTCCTATCGGGCGCAATGCCATGAGGTGCGCGAACTGACCAAGGACCGCGAGACCGGTGAAACCCGGGTGGATTTCAACGTCACGGGTCCCCTCGCCCTCGTGCATTTCGACGGCACCCTCGCCTATCTCGGCGTGTGCGGC
>JALYFY010000098.1 GCA_030777385.1 Pseudomonadota bacterium
GCTTCATGGACATTCTCCTTTTCGGTGGATCTCCGCCTGATGACGCCGAGGGGAGCCGAGACAGGGATAGGACATCGGGATTTCCCTCACGGTGGGGACATGAAGATCGTCTTCCAGTCGCCCTTCATGTCGACGACGGTCCAGCCCGCAGCCTTGGCCTGGTCGAGGCCCTTATCGAGGCGGCCGATGCTGGAGGAACGGTCGTAGGCCCATTCGCGCTCGGCGTCCGTGTGGTGGACGTAGAGGCAGAGGCGCAGGCTGGAGGTCCCGCAGGTCCATTGCAGCATCGGCAGGTCGCCGTCGGAGTTGCCGAACGCCGCGATGGGCCGGCGGCCGATGATCCTCTGGATGGCGATGGGCTTGCCCTCCTTGTCATCGATGAAGTCCACCGTAGCCAGCTTGACGAGCACGGGCTTGCCGTCGCGCATCTCGAACTGCTGCTTGCCCGTGCTCCCGATGACCTGCTCGGGAGGGACGCCGTAGACCTTCTCGGCAAAGGCGCGCATGAACTCGATGCCGCCGCCGGAGACAATGAACGTCTTGAACTCATTGGCCCGCAGATACGTGAGCAGTTCCTGCATCGGCTGGTAGGTCATCTCCGTGAGTGGCCGCCCGGTGGCGGGGTGCTTGGCTGTTGCGATCCAGTCCTTGACCATCCCTCCGAACTCGTCGCTGGTCATCCCAGCATGAGTGGCCGTCACGATATCGATGAGGGCGTGTTCACCGCCCGCAAGGGCAGCCTTGGGATCCCCTTTGAGCAGTGACGCAAAGGGCTCCTTGTGCTGCCACTCAGGGTTCTGAGGTGCCAGCGCCTTGATGCGGTCGATGGCGAACAGGAACTGGAAGTACAGCGGCTGCTCGGCCCAGAGCGTACCGTCGTTGTCGAATGTCGCAATTCGCTCGGCGGGCGGCACGAAGTCGGGCGAGCCTTGCTTCGTCACGCGCTCGACGAACGCCACGATCGCTTTCCTGGGCGCCGTGTCGTTCCACGATGACAGCATGTCCGATGCGAGACCGGGAACCGTCCAGGATGTCACGCCCAGAACGATAGCCGCGACGGAAGCGAAGTTGATCAAGGGCTTTTTCATGGAACGTCTGCCTGTCATCTCTGTGGCTGGAACCAGCCCTCCGCAGGATCTCGTCTCAATCGACCCATCGCAGGGCGCTCTCACCCTGCGATGGGTCAGGCGATGGGCTACTGAGCCAGCGCAGAGGCGCCGTTGACCTTCTCCACCGGCGGCGGGTTCCACCGTCCGGTCAACACCTCCGCCTTCGGCGCATAGAGCCGCATCGTAAGATTGAAGGGTCCCTTCGGCGCCGGGAGCCAGTTGCTCTCCAGGGCCTTGCCGGGGCTGTCCGCCTGGATGTGGAGATCAAGCGAGCCGTCGGGATTGTAGTGGAAGGGCATCCAGCTACTGACGGCGAACCGGTTAAGAGTGTTGGCGACCTGGAAGCCCTCCGGATCGTACAGGGTCACGGACCAGAAGGCGTCCACCGGCGGCGTGCTGCCCTTATCCAAGTGGATCGTGTACCTGTGGCTGCCGTCGAGGGGCTGGCCCGTCGCGTCGGCCAGGTTCAGAGGGTACACCGCATCCTCGGGGAGATTGGCGCCCAGCCCGAGCTGCGCCACGATAGCACGCTTGAGATAGTAGTTCCCGTACACGCCCATGGTGTCGGTGTTCATCGACCAGCCGTTGGCGACACGCGCCAGGTTCGGGACTTTCCAGGCCATCAACTTCTGTCCATCGGCAACCGCCGGTTCGAGCCCGCGCTTGACGGTTCCATCCAGCTTCGCGAAGTCGAAGCTCTTGCCGGGTTCGATGCCGATCTGCTTCATCCGTGCGATGATAGGCTGATCGGTGGAGTGTGGCGGGTTCACCTTCAACAGCTCCGCCCCCAGAGTGAAGAACTGTTCCGACGACATGGTATCTACCTGCGTCTTCGGCGGCGTCTTCATGTCGATCGTGGGATCAGGCTTGAACGAGGACGGCGCCGGGTTCTTGCCCCATTGCGACAATGGGGTGATGGTGAACCCGGCCTGTATCTTATGAACGGCAGCGTAGTCCGGCGGGCCGTCAGTCTTGGTGCGTCCAATGATCCAAACGTACGGGGTTGGCG
>JALYFY010000099.1 GCA_030777385.1 Pseudomonadota bacterium
GCTCGTCGCACTTGTTGAGGAAGGTGACGCGGAAGGAAAAGCCCGTGTCGCCGAAGATCTCGGCGTTCTCGGCCCAGGTGATCACCGTGCGCGGGCTCATGACGGTCGAGAGGTCGCCGTTCATGAACGCCGAGCGGGTGAGATCCGCCACGCGAACCATCTTGTTGACGATGTCGCGGCCGGCCGGATCCTCCTGATAGTGCCGGGCCTTGGAGAGGACGATGTCCACCTCCTTGTCGTGCGGCAGGTAGTTCAGGGTGGTGACGATGGACCAGCGGTCCATCTGACCCTGGTTGATCTGCTGCGTGCCGTGATAGAGGCCCGAGGTGTCGCCGAGGCCCACCGTGTTGGCGGTGGCGAACAGCCGGAAGGCCGGGTGAGGCCGGATCACGCGCTTCTGGTCGAGCAGGGTGAGCTTGCCCGACTGCTCCAGCACGCGCTGGATCACGAACATGACGTCCGGGCGGCCGGCATCGTATTCGTCGAACACGAGGGCCACGTTGTTCTGCAGGGCCCAGGGCAGGATGCCGTCCTGGAAGGCGGTGACCTGCTTGCCCTCCTGCAGGACGATGGCGTCCTTGCCGACGAGGTCGATGCGGGAGACGTGGCTGTCCAGGTTCACGCGCACGCAGGGCCAGTTGAGGCGGGCGGCCACCTGCTCGATATGGGTCGACTTGCCGGTGCCGTGGTAGCCTGTGATCATCACGCGGCGGTTGCGCGCAAAACCCGCCAGAATGGCCAGCGTCGTATCCCGGTCGAACAGGTAGTCCGGGTCGAGGTCGGGCACATGCTGTTCGGCTTGCGAAAAGGCAGGAACCTCCAGATCCGAGTCGATGCCGAAGACCTGTCGCACGGACACCTTCATGTCCGGCGTAAGGGTCGCAGTCTCGGTTTGTGCCGTCATAGGGGCCTCTCGGTCTCGTTTCGGTGTCGTGAAGGTGTCATGGGCTTCTTAACTCCCATGACGAAATGGTGCAATTTCCTAATAAGCCTAGCGAGGGTACCTGAAAGGATATGCCCTCAGCACAGACCGGCGCTTTTGAGGGTGTCGTGCGCCTTGATGATGTCGCGAAGGCGCTCCTCGAAGGAGCGGTCGCCCCCATTGGCGTCGGGATGGAACCGCTTTACCAGGGATTTGTACTGGGCCTTGATGGCCGGTCCGTCGGCAGTCTCGTCGAGGCCGAGGATGTCGAGGGCGCGGCGCACCGCTCCCGTATAGCGCGGACGCTTGGGCTCGGCCGGCGCCCGCCTGGCCTTGGCCTGGGTGAAGTCCTCGCCCCTGAGAATCCCCAAGGGATCCACATAGGCCCAATCCCGGGTCTCCTGCTGGGTGCTCTGCCCCTCGCCTGCCCCGGCGGCATTCACGCCCATGGCCCAGGTCGGACGGTGGCCGATGATGGCATCCTTCTGGTAGGCCGCGACAGCTGAGTCGGACATGCCGGTGAAATAGTTGTAGGAGGCATTGTACTCGCGCACATGCTGCAGGCAGAAGCGCCAGTACTGGCCCTCCCGGTCCCGGCCCTTGGGCGCGCGGTATTCGCCCGCCGCCTTGCAGGAGGGGTGCTCGCAGACGGGTCCCTTGGCCTCCTGCGGTTCGTCGGAGGACGGCTTGATGCGGATGCTGTCGAAAAGACGCGAGTTGAGATCCATGATTCAGCGATTATGAGTGGCTTGAGGCCCTGCGCCAAGGCCTGAGAGCTTTTCGCCGCAGACCCGTTCAAAAAGGTTTACAAATCAGCATGACCCTCGCCCACTGGATCACACAAACTTTGCAGGAGCGCCTGCAGCCGACAGAACTGACCGTCACCGACGAATCAGAGCAGCATCACGGCCATTCAGGATGGCGGGAGGGCGGTGAAACTCACTTCCACGTTTATATCGTGTCCGAGGCCTTCTCCGGCAAGAGCCGCGTCGCCCGTCACCGCCTTGTGAACGAGGTGCTGAAGGGTGCTTTCGACAAGGGCCTGCACGCCCTGGCCATTCAGGCCAAGGCGCCGGGAGAGTAGAGGTAAGCTCGGTGTCGTTCCCGGCCGGAGCGCAACGGAGAGGAATCCATAGCACCGCACGTGTGAGTGGATCCCCTTCCCTCGCTCCGCTCGCCGGGGATCACCAAGCACCTCGTCCCCGGTTACTTGATCCGCTCAAGCACGCTGACGTAGTTTGCCACCGCGGCGCCGCCCATGTTGAAGATGCCGCCCAGCACCGGGTTCTTCACCTGGATGCCGCCAGCCTCTTCGCAGAGCTGCATGGCCGAGAGCGCATGCATGGAGACGCCCGTGGCCCCAATGGGATGGCCCTTGGCCTTGAGGCCGCCCGAGGGGTTCACCGGCAGCTTGCCGTCGCGGTTCGTCCAGCCTTCCTTGACGGCAATCGCCCCCTGCCCGCGCGGGGT
>JALYFY010000100.1 GCA_030777385.1 Pseudomonadota bacterium
GCCTCGGGCAGCCGGTTGTTGCTGGGCCGGCCGCGGCGGCTCGACACCAGGCTGAGCGCGCCGCGCTCGCGAAAGCCGCGCAGCAAGCGGAACACCTGTCGTCGTTGTAGCCCGAGCAGGGTACAGGCGTCCGCGGTTCTGATGCGGCCGGCCTCCAGGTTCAGGAGAACGTCGAGCCGCGCGAACTCCTTGTCGCTCATTGACACCACCGCCATCCGGCCCGTCCTCCCGCAACCCCAGTATGCGGGAGAGTGCCGTTTGAGCTTTGCGCAGGGGTGTTATCTCTATATTGCGCCTACATGCCCCGTTTGCATAAAGTGCGATTATGGAAACGTCCTCGTCACGCTTGTTCGGTCTGGAGTAGGGTTAGCCTGCACCGATCCGACGAGGTGCTCGAATGAGGCGGCGGACGTTCATCGCGCTGATGGGCGGCGGGGCAGGCGCATGGTCACTCCCGGCGCAGGCGCAGCAAACAACGGTCCCGGTGATCGGGTTCCTCAGAAGTACGGCGCCTACCGGTTCCACGGATTTCGTTGTTGCATTCCGGCAGGGACTGAACGAGGCCGGTTTCGCCGAGGGCCAAAACGTCGCCATCGAGTATCGCTGGGCGGAAAACCAGCACGACAGGCTAGCAGAGTTGGCAGCCGATCTCGTTCGGCGCCAGGTGGCTGTGATTGTCGCAAACGCCATTTCGGCACAGGCAGCCATGGCCGCGACAGCGGTCACGCCGATCGTCTTCGTGGCCGGCCTCGATCCGGTCAGAACAGGCTTGGTCGCCAGTCTCAATCGGCCCGGTGGCAATGTCACGGGCGTCGTCTTTGGCACCATTGCCTTGGCGGCAAAGCGACTGGAGCTGCTGCACGAGCTCGTTCCCAAGGCTGGCGCCATCGCCGTGTTGGTGGACCCAAACCTTCCCGACCATGAGACCGAGTTGAGTGACGCGAAGGAGGCGGGTCTCGCTTTAGGGCGGCAAGTCCTCATCGTGGAGGTGTCCAACGAACGTGAAATCGATGCCGCTTTCGCGAGGATGAGCCAAGTGAGCGTTGGCGCATTGCTCGTTGGCAGTGGTGCTTTCTTCCTGGCGCAACGCCGGCAACTTGTCGCGCTGGCAGCTCGTTACGAGTTGCCGGCCAACTATGGGACGCGCCAGTACGCCGAGGCCGGCGGCCTGATGAGCTACGGACCAAGTCAGACGGACGCCTATCGCCGCGCCGGCATTTACGCAGGCCGGATACTCAAGGGCACAAAGCCCGCCGATTTGCCGATTGAGCTGCCGACACAATTTGAGCTCCTGATCAATCTCACGGCGGCGAAAGTGCTCGGCCTGCAGATCCCGCCCTCCCTCCTCGCCCGCGCCGACGAGGTGATCGAGTAAGGACCTCACGCGCGTGAAGGTGCACACCCGATTTCCGAGAAGGTCGATTACGGAACGGTTCTCGTCACGCCCGGCTTATTCTCCAGGTCTCTCTACTAGCGCCTCCCCATTGACGGACAACAGCCCTGGTGGATTAGTTAGCTCGGTGCTCTTATGCCCGGCGAATGCTGCCTCGAGCTCTTGGGTCCTGACTTCCTGATCGGAATTCCGAGTGCTTAGGCGAGCAAGGGAAGGCTGCCATGAGCAGGCTGGGACGTACTTCCGTCTTGAGCCGGAGAAGCGTGGTTGTGGGTCTTGCAAGCCTGCTCCTGCACGCCCCTCACCAGGTCAGCGCACAACCGACCAGCAAGCGTCCCAAGGTGGCGATCCTGTCACCCATCACACCCGAACATGCTCAAACACCTGACTCACGTCCGTACATCCTCATCTCGGGTCTAGCGGACCTCGGATACGTGGATGGTCGGACCGTCTCGCTGGAATACCGCTTCGCCCACAGTGCTCTGGAGCGCCTGCCGGCCCTCGCTGCCGAGCTGGTGGCAACTCAGCCCGATGTGCTCTGGACGTGGACCTCCGCTGGCGCTCGAGCCACTGCAGCTGCCACCAAGACCGTTCCAATCGTGATTGGGCTCGTAAGCGAAGACATCATGGCCGAGCTGGTCGCCAACTTCGCTCGTCCTGAGGGAAACATCACGGGCCTGACGCTCAACAGCCGGATGCAGCACGAGAAGTGCTTACAGCTGCTCAAAGAGGCCGTGCCGAGCGTCAGGCGTGTGGCTGTGCTGCTCAACCCACTCAGTCCGTTTTCGGCCAACTACCCGGATCTGTTAGGCGGGGCTGCGCGTAGCTTGGGGATCGAACTCATGCGAGCCGAGGCACGCGGGATCCAGGAGCTCGACCAGGCTTTCGCGGCGATGGCCGCTCAAGGTGCCGACGGGCTGTTTGCTCTCAATGACGCGACCACGGTCGGCAATCCGGTATCCAGGCGTCTTCTCGAGCTGATCGCGCATCATCGGCTGCCCGCGATTGCAGATCATTTCGCTTTTGCCCACGCGGGAGGTCTTCTGGCGCTTGGCTCGGGTGATACC
>JALYFY010000101.1 GCA_030777385.1 Pseudomonadota bacterium
CCCTTTGGAGATATGCGACTCAGGGCGTGATCCCGGACGGCGCGGTGATGAAGACGGCTTAAGGGAGGGCCGACGACAGGCCGAGAGAACAGATCCACGGGGCCTGATCAGCCTTGTTGGATGCGGGACGGGTGGACCGTGCCATAGTATCGCTGCGATACGCCGCTTAGAAGAATGGTTCTGCCCCTCCCGAGCCCGATGACCCCGTGCATAAGGGATCTTGGTGTCAGCCGCTGCGAGCGGCGACCGGATGTAAGTTGATGCGGCCACGGCGCCGTATGGGACCATGGGCTCGATCCCTGCATCCTGACGACACGATCACGCTGCCGCTGCCCCACCAAAGATCATCGTATCTGGGAGGCCTAAACGAACGCAGACCCCGCTTGACTCTCCCCATGTAAGCTATGGGGCGGGCGGCGAGGCGTAGCACCATCGTCGCTGGAAGCCACCGATGGAGTGCCCCATGCCACAGCGGAATGATCTGAGCCGATCTCTCATTACGTTGGACCAGAACAGCACGGTGATCGCGGTCATCGAGATGAGCCGGTCGAGTTGGCTCGTCGCCGGGGTTATACCAGGCGTTGACCGCTATCCACTAAAGAAGCTTGAGCCAGACGCGGAGAGTCTTCTGCGGCTGCTCCGACGCTGGCAGGATGAGGCGACCAGAGCAGGACGAACGATCAACAGGACGGCCGTCGCATTCGAGGCCGGTCGCGACGGCTTCTGGCTTGCCCGCTGGCTGCGGGCACGCGGGATCGAGGCACACGTGATCCACCCGGCGAGCATTCCGGTTTCGCGGGAGCACCGGCGCGCCAAGACAGATCGGCTCGACACCGAGCTGCTCAAGCGCGCTTTCCTGGGCTGGCTGCGCGGCGAGCCGGACCACTGCAGCATGGCCGCGGTGCCCACGCTCGAGCAGGAGGACGCCAAGCGTCCGAACCGCGAGCGCGAGGTCCTTGTGGGCGAGCGCACCCGCATCGTGAACCGGATGAAAGGCACTCTGGCTCGCCTGGGCATTCGCGGCTTCAACCCGGCGCTGCGCCGCGCACCGGAGCGCCTCGAGACGCTGCGCACGCCAGAAGGCGCGACGTTGCCGCCGAACACCCGGGCCGAGCTGCGGCGTGATATGGCGCGTCTGGGCTTTGTGAAGGACCAGATCAGGGAGATTGAAGCCACGCGGACTGAGCGCCTGGAGCAAGCGCCCGGGGAAGGACAAAACGCAATGATCCGCTTGCTGGCGCGAGTGGTCGGGGTCGGCATCGAGACGGCGGACATGCTCGTCCAGGAGGTGCTCTCGCGCAACCTGCGAGACCGCCGGGCTGTGGCACGCTACGCAGGCCTGACCGGCGCCCCAGACGAGAGCGGGGCCAAGCGCCGTGAGAAAGGGCTGGCCAAGGCCGGCAACGCGCGGGTGCGCCGGGGCATGATCCAGCTGGCTTGGCGCTTCCTGCTGTTCCAGAAGGACAGCGCCCTGAGCCAATGGTATCGGGCCCGCACCACAGACACTCGCGGGGCCACGCGCAAGATCCTGATCGTGGCACTCGCGAGGAAGCTACTCATCGCCTTGTGGCGCTTCGGGGCAACCGGCGCGGTGCCGCAGGGTGTCGTTCTGCGCCCGGCCGCGTGAAGCATCTGCTCGGCGTCGGCTGAAGGCGACACTTCTGTAAGCTGTCCATACCCGAAAGAGGGCCTGCCGACCACGATCCGAGGTGGCGGTCATCCGATTGCAACAATGGCTTTCATGCCGGATTACAGAATGGACCCGTCGCCCGGAGCTTCGCCGCCGATGCGCATGACTGCATCATGGTCCAGACCCACAGCGTCCGACCGAATACAAGTTTGTGGCGCGATGACCCGCGCCCTCTGGCGAGCCCCCTCGGCATCGTGATCCACTGAGCGCAAGTTGCAGTCAGTCTGCCGTTCCTGAGAAGAACTCAAGTGGAAGGAGAGCGCCATCATGCCTCTGCTTGACACCGAGGAGCCCCATACAAGTTGCGGTCTGCGTCTGATGTGAGCGTCTCGTGCGACGGCCTGGTGAGCGCGGCGCCACACCGACCAGGCGATGACGTGAGCGGGCCGGATGCGGCGCTGGGCCAAGCGCATCGCCACACGCCGGATCTCCTGGACCGACCAGCGGATCAGAGTGCGCTCTGACGAGCCCTGGTCTTTGTTTTTGGGGGCGGCAGGCTGTTCGCGTGGTGGCGCACCGCGGCCATCAGGGCGAAGGCCAGCATCACCAGCGAGACGTGGCGATGCCAGCCGTGCCAGGACCGGGTCTCGTTGTGAGCCAGCCCCAGCTCCGTCTTGGCCGTCTCGACCGCGTCCTCAAGGGCCCAGCGCCGCCCCTCGACGCTC
>JALYFY010000102.1 GCA_030777385.1 Pseudomonadota bacterium
GCCGATCAATAAGCCGTTCTAAGCCGCCTGGGCGGGCCACGGCCCCACATAGCGCGATTGCGGCCGGATGATCCGGCCGGTTCCCAGCTGCTCGATGGCATGGGCCGCCCATCCGGCGGAGCGGCCGGCCGCGAAGAGCGGCGTGAAGCCCTCGCGCGGGACGCCGAGGGCGTCGAGCAGGACGGCGGTGTAGAACTCCACATTGGTGTCGAGGCGCCGGCCGGGCTTGCGGCGCTCCAGCACCTTCAGGGCCTTCGCCTCCACGGCCTCCGCGAAGGCGATGCGGTTGCTCTTTCCCTTCAGCCGTTCGACGGCTGCCTTGAGCACATCCGCCCGCGGATCGCGCACCCGGTAGATGCGGTGGCCGAAGCCCATGAGGCGCTCGCCGCGGACGATTGCGGCATCGAGCCAAGCCTCCGCGTTTTCAGGCGTGCCGATCTGGTCGAGCATGTCGAGCACCGGACCGGGCGCGCCGCCGTGCAGGGGACCTTTCAGGGCGCACAGCCCCGCAACGACTGCAGAGAGAAGGCCAGCCTCGGTGGAGGCGACCACACGCGCTGCGAACGTGGAGGCGTTGAGGCCGTGGTCGATCACCGTCACGAGGTAGGTGTCGAGGCCCTTGGCCTCGCTTTCGTCGACGGGAGCGTCGCGCAGCATGCGTAAGGTATCCGCCGCATGACCTGCGGAAGCATCGGGAGCAACGGCCGGCAGGTTCTGCGAGGCCCGGATCGCCATGGCGGCCGCCACCGCAGCCCCGCCGACAGCGAGAGCGGCATGATCGTCTTCCGCATCCGGCAGGCCTGCGAGCAGCAGGCGCATGCCCTCCACCGGGGTCAGTCCGGAAAGATGCGGGGCCAGCGGCGCAAGACGGGCAAAGGCCCGTTCCCGCGCGCTGCCGAGAAGGCCCCGAGGATCCGGGGAGATGTTTGGAACAAGCCCCTCCCACAGGCTGGCCACCGCCTCCTCATAGGAGACATGTCCGGCAAGCTCCTCCAGGTCGTGACCGCGGATGATCAGGCGGCCTGCCTCGCCATCCACATGGCTGAGCATGGTTTCGGCGGCAACGACGTCATCAAGTCCGATTGTCATGAGATTTCTCCAGCTTCTGGAGAAATTTCACGCCGGGATTGCGGAGCCGTCAATCTTGAATCAACATATCAACCTATGCGCACACTTGATTTGACCTCGGCTGAAGAGGCGTCAGTCCGCCTCGGCATCAGCCGAGCAAGCCTCTATGCCTATGTGAGTCGCGGCCTGATCCGCTCCTTTTCCTCCCCGCACGATCCGCGCCAGCGGCTCTACGCCGTCGACGACGTGGAAATGCTGGTCGAGCGCAAGGCGCGGTTTCGCCGTCCTGCTGCGGCTGCCGCAACGGCTCTCGATTGGGGCCTGCCGGTGCTGGAGACCAGCATCACCCGGATCAAGGACGGGAGGCTGTTCTATCGCGACAGGGACGCGGTCGCCCTCGCCCGAACCGCAAGCCTGGAGGATACGGCCCGCCTGCTGATCGGAGCCTTGGACGAGGAGGCCTTCCACCTCCCCTCCGTGCTCCCGGTCCCCCTGCCAGGCCCCGCATTCGGGCCGCATGCCTTCGTGGCGCAGGCCATCCGTCTTCTCGCCGAGCCTGCGCGCAAGGAAGCCCGAGCCCTGGAAGTGGCGGCGATCCTGCGCCTCGTGGCAGCGGCAGCCAGCGGCGCGGATCCGGGCGCCGCTCCCATCCACCGGCACCTCGCTGCAGCCTGGAACGCCCCCGCATCAGCGGCCGATGCGATCCGGCGGGCGCTCGTGCTGTGCGCCGATCATGAGCTCAGCTCCTCGGCCTTCGCGTTGCGGGTCACGGCCTCGACGGGCGCAACCCTGCGCAACGCGGTGATCGCAGGCCTTGCCGCCTTGAGCGGTCCCTATCATGGCGGCATGACCGAGCGGGTCAGGGCCTTCCTGGACGATCCCAAAATGTCCTCCTATCCCGGCTTCAGGCACCGGCTCTATCCCGATGGGGACCCGCGCGGGCCTGCTCTTCTGGAGAACGTACCGCTGCTCGCCTCCGACGCGACCACCCTGCGGGCCATCGAGAGCGCGACGGGGGAGAAGCCCAGCATCGATACGGCCCTCGTCATGATGGAGCGGGCCTATGGACTGCCGGTCGGCGCAGCCTTTACGCTCTTTGCGGTCGGGCGCACCGCCGGATGGCTTGCTCACGCCATCGAGCAGCGCGGCCAATCCACCCTCATCCGGCCAAGAGCCCGCTATGTTGTGGCCGAGGACCAGCAATCTCCATGAGCGACGACCGCTTCTATCCCTCCCGTCCCGTTCTTGCCGCCTCCGTCGCGGTCCTGCGCGAAGGGCGCATCCTGCTGGCCATGCGCGGCAAGCCGCCGAGCGAGGGGCTGTTTTCGCTCCCCGGCGGCAAGGTGGAGATCGGCGAGACCTTAGGCGAAGCCGCCTTGCGGGAACTTCGGGAGGAGGTCGGGGTTGAGGCCAAGCTTATTGGCTTGATCGCTCCCGTCGAATTCATTGAAAGGGACGAGAAAGGTCATATAAGACACCATGTCGTCATCGCCGCCCATGCAGCCCGCTGGGTCTCGGGCGAACCCCAGACAGGTCCGGAAGCAAAGGAAATCCGTTGGGTTACGGAACGGGATATCGCCGATCTGCCGATGACGGCAGGGCTCACCGGCATTCTGGAGCAGGCCTTCAGGCTCGCGCGCCAGGATCCGGCCTGATGAAGCGCGCAGGCCTTCCCCTCGTCGTTCCGGCGATGGTGCTGGCCTCCCTTCAGCCGGCAGTGGCGCAAGGCTTTTTCGACCGGCTCTTTGGCCCCCCTGCAGGCCAGCAGCCGGTCCCGGGCGCACCGCCTCAATACCAGCCCCAGCCGGGGTATCGGCCCCAGCCGCAATACCGTCCGCAACCCCAGCCACAGCCTCAGCCTCAGAGACGGCCTCAGCAGCAGCCGCAATCGCAGAGGCCCGCTCCCCAGCAACAACAGCCGGAGCAGCAGCAGCAAGCGGAACCCGCTCCCCCGGTCGAGCCGCCGCCCGCTCCCTACGAGAAGGAGCTGCTGCGTCTGGCCGAGATCATGGGATCGCTCGCCATGCTGCGCCCCCTCTGCAGCGCTCCCGACGCAACGGAGTGGAGCCGGCGCATGCAGGTTCTGCTCGACGCCGAGGGCACGACGCCCGGCCTGCGCGAGCGCCTGGCCGGCGCCTACAACAAGGGCTACCAGGCCTATGCCCTCACCTACCGGGTCTGCACCCCTTCGGCACAGGAGGCCTCCGTCCGCTTCCTGGGCGAGGGCGAACAGCTGGCCCGCAACATCACCGGGCGCTACGGGGGCTGATCGGGGGCGAGCCAGGACCACTGCAGCCTCGTCCTGAGAACCTGGCTCATAGCCTCCTGCCGCTGCACTCCTCCTGAGGGTCTGACCCATACTTCTGTTTGCCCCCTGAGCCCTCATCCTGAGGAGGTCACGTGAGTGACCGTCTCGAAGGGCCAGGGCGCCTCCAGCGCACTCTGGAACCTCCTTCGAGACGGGCCTGCGGCCCTCCTCGGAATGAGCAGTGCTTTATGAGCCAGCCTCTTCGCTCCGAGGTGCAGGCGCCTTCTCCCTCCCCCTTGTGGGGAGGGATCAAGGGTGGGGTGCAGGCGCCTGACCTTCATAGGCACTCGCTCACACCCCCACCTCCGACTCCTCCCCACAAGGGGGAGGAGGGTTAAGGCTCAGCGTCTTCATGAGCCAGTCCCTCAGGATGAGAGCCTGAATGTGAGATCCCAGTCGCGGCCGGCATTGCGGAGGCCGGTGTTGCATGGCGGCCTCTTATCCACATTATTTGGCTTAGGTCCTCTCGCGTTAACCTCTTTGCAAGGCGATGCTGGCGGTGGGACGGCGCGATCGCTTAAGGTCAGGGCTCAATTAAAACCCGCGCGCCGCCCCATGAAGGGGCCCAGGATCATGAACGACAACGACGTCCCTCTCGACGAACAGCCCGACGATCTCAGCGCCCTCAAGCAGGCGGCCCTGAGCTATGTGACCGAGGCCTTCGCCGAGGCCGAGCTCGACGGGCTCGACGGTGACTGCATGGCCCAGGCCGCCCTCTTCGCGGCCTTCACGGAACTCGTCGCCACCTATGGCGAGGATGCGGTGGCCGAATACGCCGCCACCCTGCCGGACAAGATCCGCAGCGGTGCGTTCTCGATGGCGGTGACGCTGAAGCATTGAGGGCATTCGCAATTAGCTCTCCCGTGCCTCATCCTGAGGAGGCCGCAGGCCTTCTCGAAGGACGAGGCGTTTCCAGTGAGTTCTGGAACCTCCTTCGAGACGCAGCTACGCTGCCTCTCAGGATGAGGCTGCGGTGCTCGCTATAGGTGCGAAGAATGGATGGCTGCTGGTTCTACATTCTGCTCTGCGCAGACGGCAGCTATTACACCGGCACAAGCCGTTCAGATGATCTGGAAACGCGCGTCAGCCAGCATAACCATGGTTGGTTCGGAGGCTATACGGCGAAGCGACGTCCCGTCGTCCTCGTTTATTCAGCTCACTTCGAGAGCATCGTCGAGGCCATTGCGTACGAGAGACAGGTCAAAGGGTGGTCGAGAGCCAAGAAGGAAGCCTTGATCGTGAGCGATTTCGAAGCTCTTCAACGATTGTCGAAAAGCTATCGCTCAAGTCGCAAACCCACGAGTGGGACGGACGAAATTTAGACGCCAATTGATACAGTTCAGATAGACTCAACCTCATCCTGAGGAGCCTGCGGAGCAGGCGTCTCGAAGGAGGGTCCAGTGCCCTCTGGAGACGCCTCGTCCTTCGAGACGGATTGCTCCGCAATCCTCCTCAGGATGAGGCTTCTGTAGCGGAGGCTACTCTCGGAATGGGACCTTGCGTTTCATTCTCCAGCCGTCTCCTCGAACCGCACCGCCTCGCCCTGCGACGAGGTCTCAAGCGATCCATCCCACATCACCACGTTGCCGCGCACGACCGTGCCGATGGGCCAGCCGGTGACCTTTTTGCCGTCGTAGGGCGTCCACTGCGACTTCGAGGCGATCCAGTCGTTGCGGATCGTCTCGGTGCGCTTCAGGTCGACCACCGTGAAGTCCGCGTCGTAGCCTGTTGCGATGCGCCCTTTGCCTGCGATGCCGAAGAGGCGCTTGGGGCCGGCGCTCGTCATGTCCACGAAGCGCTCCAGGGTTAGGCGGCTTGCATTCACGTGATCGAGCATGACGGGCACAAGGGTCTGAACCCCGGTCATGCCGGAGGGCGTGTTGGGATAGGTCTTGTCCTTCTCCGCGCGGGTATGCGGCGC
>JALYFY010000103.1 GCA_030777385.1 Pseudomonadota bacterium
TGCATGAGGATCGGCTTGCTTCGAGGAGACCTGCTCTAACGTTACCCTAGCTTAGCAGGAACGTGCGGGGATCAAAGCCGATTTACACCGCCCACGGTGTGTTTTGGAGCACAAAGTGAATATTTGCCGCATCTCAGCCACAGGCAACAACGATGCTTGGGCTGAACCGATCTGTTTTTCAGGCGATCTTGCTGCGGGCCATGAGAAGCTTCTGCTTCAGGTCATGCTGAGCAAAAGGCTTCTGCAGAACGGGCCGGTCGCGGAACGTGTCGCGGATGCCTGCGCTGCCATAGCCTGTCGAGAACACGAACGGGATTTCGCGCTGGGCCAGGGCCTCCGCCACCGGATAGATAGGCTCGCCGGCGACGTTCACGTCCAGAATGGCCAGGTCGACCTGTTCCCGTGACACTGCATCGAGGGCGGCAGAAAGCCGCGCGGCAGGGCCGACAACCTCGCATCCGAAGTCGAGAAGCATGTCCTCCAGCAGCAGGGAGATCGCAGCTTCATCCTCGACGACAAGGATACGCAGGCCGTTGAGGTCGCCGTCGCTCGTTACGCTTTCGGTCACGGTTTTACTTTCTTTCGCACAAGGCGCTGTTCGGTTGTTTTATCTGAGCACCCGACCGGTGCCCTTGACGCTTTGGACTGGAGGCCTTGAGAATCAGACGCTTTTATCATTTTTGCGCCCTCATGCAAAAGACCATGAGAACCCCTCGCCGATCCATGATATCATTCTAAAACATGATTTTAGAGTGGCAGCCTTCACTTGCCTAGATCTCATACCTCCTGAGTCTACCTATAGGGCCATGCCGAAATCCAAGCTTTCCAGGGTTATTCTCTCCTTCATCGCTGCTGGCGTGCTTCAGGGTCTCGTCGGAGCACCGGTACTCGCGCATGGGCATTCGCACGTCATCGTGGCCTCGAAAGCCGACACCGAGGGCGCCTTGCTCGGCAGCATGATCGCCCTCGTGCTCGAGCGGGAGGGCATCCCGGTTCAGACCCGCCTCCAGCTCGGCCCCACCCAAAGGGTGCGCGAGGCTCTTCTGGCGGGCGAAATCGATATCTATCCCGAGTATACGGGCAACGGAGCCTTCTTCCATCGCAGGGAAGGCGATCCGGCCTGGAAGGCGCCCGCTTCGGCCTATGAGGCGGTCAAGCGGCTCGATGCCGAACGTCACGGCCTGACATGGCTTGACCGGGCGCCGGCCAACAACACCTGGCTCATTGCCGTCCGGGGCGATCTGGCCCGGCGCACCAACCTCGGCACCATGGATGACTTCGCCCAGGCCGTGAAATCGTCCGCAGCCTTCAGGCTCGCAGCCTCCGCCGAGTTCGTCGACAGCCCGGCCGCCCTCGGGTCCTTCGAGAATACGTATGGGTTTCGGTTCCCCCGCGACAGGATCGCGGTTCAGCCGGGCGGCGACACCATGACCACCATGCGGGCCGCTGCCCAGAATGCCGGCGGGGTCAACGCCGCCATGGTCTATGGCACGGACGGGGCCATTGCCACCCTCGACCTCGTGGTGATGAGGGATACCAGGGGCGCCCAGATCGTCTATGAGCCCGCGCCCGTGGCCAGGGCCGAGATCCTGCAGCGCTTTCCAAAAATCGCAAAGGCCTTAAGCCCGGTGTTCGCCTCCCTGACCACGGCCAAGCTCCAGGCCCTCAACGCGGAGATCGCAGTCAACGAGCGGTCGGCCCGGGACGTTGCCGAGCGTTATCTCAAAGAACTCAGCCGGAGGCATGGGGGTTAGGGCGCCCGTGCGAATGCAGCCCCTTGCGAGCAAGGGTCTTGCACTCAATAATCGGGTCATGGTCCCGTTTCCCTGCCTGCGTTCACGCCCCCGTCCTTCCGCACATGCTGCTCCGGATCGCAGCCATGCCTAGGCAGCGCTCGAAAGCCCCGGTTCTGATCGTTCTGCATCAGGAGCACTCGACGCCCGGCCGCGTGGGCCGCCTGCTCGTGGAGCGCGGCTACCGCCTCGACATCCGCCGCCCCCGCTTCGGCGATCCGCTGCCGGAAACTCTTGCGGCGCACACGGGAGCCGTTGTCTTTGGCGGACCCATGAGCGCCAACGACCCGGATGATTTCATCAAGACGGAGATCGACTGGATCGGGGTGCCCTTGAGGGAGAACAAGCCCTTCATGGGGCTCTGCCTCGGGGCGCAGATGCTGGCCAAGCAACTCGGCGCCGGCGTCTGGCCGCATCCTGAGGGCCGGGCGGAGATCGGCTATTACCCGTTGCTGCCGACACCGGCCGGCGAGGCCCTGAGTGCCGCCTGGGGCGTTCCCTGGCCGAGCCATGTCTATCACTGGCACCGGGAGGGCTTCGATTGCCCGTCGGGCGCCGAGACCCTGGCGACAGGCGACGATTTTCCGACCCAAGCCATCCGGGTGGGGGAGCGAGCCTTCGGGCTCCAGTTCCACCCGGAGGTGACGCATGCCATGCTGTGCCGCTGGACGGTTCACGCGGAGGAGCGGCTCTGCATGCCGGGCGCGCAGGATCGCGTGCGTCAGCTGGAGGGGCGTTATCAGCACGATCCCCATGTTTCGCGCTGGCTTGACCGGTTCCTGGATCACTGGCTTCATGAGGCATGAGAAATAAATCCCCGAATTGTGCCGTCCTGGAAACCAGGCGCCTGCGCTTTCATCCCTGGCAGGCCGAGGACCTTCCGCTGCTGCTTGAGCTGCACGGGGATCCGGAGGTCCAGCACTTTCTCGAAGCCGGGGAGACGGTCTGGGATAGGGCGTTTCTCAAAGAGAAGTTCGACGGCTTCCGGGCGGATTATGCGGAGAACGGCTGGACGAAGTTCAAGCTTCTCGACGCGCAGGGCCGGTTCCTGGGGCGGGCCGGCTTCGGGCGCTTCGATGAGACCGGCGAGCTCGAATTAGGCTACAGCCTCATGCGGCCGTTCTGGGGCCAGGGCTATGCCACCGAGGCGGCCACGGCCCTTCTCGGCTGGATCTATGGCGCAGCGCCCGTCGATCACGTGATCGGCTTCGCCGTTGCCGATCACAAAGCCTCCCGCAGGGTGCTCGAAAAGATCGGCATGCGGTTCACGGGCATCCGGGACCTGAACGGCGTCCCGAATGCATTCTACCGGCACGAGCGACCGGCCTGAGGTTTACGTCGCGTC
>JALYFY010000104.1 GCA_030777385.1 Pseudomonadota bacterium
TCGCCGGCTCGACCCGCATGAAGGCGGGCACCGCGCAGAAGATCATCCTCAACCTGCTCTCCAGCCTGATCATGGTGCGCATGAACCGGGTCTATCGCGGCCTCATGGTCAACATGCGCGCCACGAACGCGAAGCTGCGGCGACGCAGCGAGATCATGGTCATGCAGATCACCGATTGCGACGAGGCCACGGCAACGGACGCCATCCTCGAAGCCGGCGGCGATCTGAAAACAGCCGTTCTCATCGCGATGGGCGCAAGCCCTTCCGAGGCTCGAGGGGCCCTCGAGCGAAACGGCGACAATCTGCGCAAGGCCCTGGCAGATTTCAGCAAGACCACATAACAAGAACAACAGAACGAGAGGCTGCAAGAAGAAAGCGAAGTGTCATGGGGCTGGGGCTTGGCATCGACGCGGGCGGAACCGCCACGCGCTGGCGGCTGGCGGACGAAACCGGCCGCTGCATCGCCCAAGGCTCCGTCGCTCCCCTGACGGGACATCTTTTTTCTGCCGCAGCGGAAGAGCGCGCCCGGCAGATCGTCATCGAGATGGCGCAAACGGTGCTCGAGACCGGCAGGCCGCTTGGGGTCATCGCCGGCATCACGGGGCTCACCCGCGACACGCCCGCCGAGGCGACCATGCGCGCCCTGTTCGCGGAGACCTTCGAGCTGTCCCAGGACCGGGTCTTCGTGGCGGAAGACATGTGGATCGCGTATCTCGCCTATTTCGCGCTCGGCGAGGGCATCCTCGTCTACAGCGGCACAGGCTCCATCGGCTATTATCTCTCCGAGACCAAGGATGTGATCCGCGTCGGCGGGCGCGGCAACCTGATCGACGATGGCGGCTCCGGCTTCTGGATCGCCCGGGAGGCCCTAAAGGCGGTTTTGCGGGCGGAGGAGGAAAGCCCCGGCGAGGGTTGGACCACGACTCTCGGGGTCTGCCTGTCGCGGGCGCTCGGCGGCACGGATTGGAACATCGTGCGCTCCTTCGTCTATGGGGGCGATCGGGGCAAGATCGGCTCGCTCGCCCGTGCCGTGGGCGAGGCCGCAGGGGCCGACGACAAGACTGCTCTTCGCATCTTGAGGGAAGCCGGCGGCGAGCTGGCCCGCCTCGCCAATTCCCTCATCAAGCGCCTCGGCCCGCGGCCTGTTGCGTTGGTAGGCGGAAGCACGCGCCTTCATCCGATCCTGTCCGATGGCTTCCGGCAGGATCTGGCGGCACCGGTCGAGTTCATCGCCACCGATCTGGATGCGGCGCTGACCGCAGCGCGCCTGGCCGCCACGCTCCACAAGGCATGACCCTTCGTCAGGCTTGGCAGGCTTAAAACTAGGCCGGGGACGACTTGCGCAAATGCCCCCGCTCGTCCAAGACTTCTGCGGCAATCCGGATCCAAGACGATAGTTTAGCGATGCATGCTCTTTTCGTAGGCCAGACCTATATCGACGTGACCTTCCTGACGGACGAGATCCCGACAGGCGACGAGAAAACCGTGGCGCGGGACTATGCGATCTCGTTCGGCGGCAATGCGGTGACGGCCGCTTTCGCCTGCGCCAAGCTGGGGCTGCCCCCGGATCTCCTCACGTCGATTGCGGACGACTGGCTCGGGCGCATGTTCATCGACATGGCGGCGAAATACGGCATCTCGGTCCACCACCGGAAGGTGGGCGAATCGTCCCTGTCCTTCATCATGCCGCATGGGGGCAAGCGCGCCATCGTGCGCTGCCGCGACGATCACTATCTGCATCCGGTGCCGCCCCTGAACCTTCAGGGCTGCCGGGCCCTGCACCTCGACGGCCACCAGGCGGATGCCGCCATGCACTACGCCAAGGCGTGCCGCGAGGCCGGCATTCTCACCTCCCTCGACGGCGGTGGCCTGCGCTCCAACACCCATGAGCTCCTGGAGTTCATCGACGTGGCCATCGTGGCCGAACGGCTCTGCGAGCAGATGAACCTGACGCCGGCGGAGATGCTGGGCTACCTCAAGGGCCGCGGCTGCAGGATCGGCGGCGTGACCTTGGGCGAGCGCGGCCTCGTCTGGTACGACGAAGCCGGCCAGGAAGGCGTTCTGCCGGCCCTCGATGTCCCGTCCGAGAAGGTGGTCGACACGAACGGCGCCGGCGACATCTTCCATGGATCCTACGTCTATTCCGCCATGGCGCGGCCGGAGCTGCCCTGGCGCGAGCACTTCATCTTTGCCCGTGGGGCCTCCTCCCACGCCATTCAGCACCTTGGCAACGAGGCAAGCCTTCCGACAGCCGGCGATATCGCCCAGGTTCAGGCCCTGTATCCGGAAAAGGCGCTCTCGGCCTCCGGTTCCTCCGACGTGAAAACAGATCTGGCAAAAGCAGGCTAAAGCTCTAATATTACAAATTCTTGGCCTCCCCGCCTGTCCCCTATCGCTCTTTCCAGAAGGATGCCCGCGTGAGTCCCTTTCAGCCCTGGGCCCATGGACTCAATGAGATCCGGTTTCAGGGTGGAGCGGAAGGCTTCAGCCGGGAAGCCTTGTCCGAACTCCTGGAAAACGTGCCTTTGGCGATTGCGGTCACGCTGGGGCCGGAGCAGATCTTCGCCTTTGCCAATCGGTTGTTCCGGTCGGCCATGGGCAGGGCCGATGAGGACCTCATCGGCATGACGGTGTCCGAGGTCATGGGGGACCGCTACACCCCTGAGATCCTGGCCCTGCGCCAGAAGGTGTTCGCGACCGGCGAGCCGCAGGAGCTGAAGGACGCTTCGCTCGTTCTGACCCCCGGCACGACCACCTACTGGGACATCAAGCTGCTGCCGGTCCGCGATGCGGATGATCGGATCAGCGGAATCCTGGCTCTTGCAGCCAATGTGACGGAGCGGGTCAAGGCGCGCAGCGAAGCCGACCGTCAGGCCCGTGAGGTCACGCTTCACAACGAGCGCTTGGCGCTTGCCGTGGAGGCCACCGAGCTGGGGCTGTGGGAATGGAACGCCCGCACCGGCGAAACATTCTGGTCGGATCGGCAGAAGGAGATCTTCGGTCTCGCGAAGAACGAGCCGGCCACCTATGAATTCTGGCTCTCGGCCATTCACCCCGAAGATCGCGAGCGGGTTGTAGGGAGCATCGGCGTCTTGAGCGATCCCCGCTCAGGCGGGCAGTTGACTGTCGAGCATCGGGTTGTCCACCAGGATGGCGAAGTCCGCTGGATCGTGAGCCGAGGCCGCATGCTCTACGAGGTTGTCGACGGGGAGCTGAAGCCCTCCCGTCTGCTCGGCACGATCATCGACATCACGGATCGCCGCAAGGACGAGGAGATCCGGCAGCTTCTGGTGCAGGAGCTCGATCACCGGGTGAAGAATCTCTTCGCCATGACGAGCGGCATGGTTGCGTTGACGGCGCGCACGGCGGAGACGCCCAAGCAGATGGCGGCGGCCCTGCGCGGACGCATCGATGCCCTGGCCCGGGCCCATGAGCTGATCCGTCCCGCCATCACCGGCAGCGAGCCGACGGATGGCGAAACATCCGTCGCCGGGATCGTTCAGGCCATTCTGGCGCCTCACGTCAGTCAGGGCTCGCCCTCGCAGGTGACCTTCGAGGGGCCATCGCAGCGCATCGGGCCGAAAGCCGCAACCATCCTGACCCTGGTGCTGCACGAACTTGCCACCAACGCCACGAAATACGGAGCCCTGTCGGTTTCCGAAGGCCGTCTCCGGATCACCTGGATGCAGGGCGCCATGCTCACGCTGCTGTGGCAGGAGGAAAACGGTCCGGCGGTTTCCGGAACCCCGAAGGCGGAGGGCTTCGGCTCGCAGCTCGCGCGCAGGAGCGTCACGGACCAGCTCGGCGGCGCCATCGCCTATGACTGGCGCCCTGAGGGCCTGCAGGTGCGCATCGACCTGCCGCTCAGCCAGCTCAAGGCCTGATCCGGAGGTGTCATTCCCGGCTGGAGATGGCGAAAGCCATCGCAGGGGAAGGGAATCCATGGCGCTGAGCCTGATCGTGGATTCCCTTCCCTCGCTACGCTCGCCGGGGATGACAAGGCGTTTAAGCCTTACGCCGCCTTCTTCTGGTAATCCTTCACGTCCGAGAACTGGATCGCCTTGTAGCGGTCCACCTCGTATTGAAGGTTGAACATATTCGGCGCCATGAACACGGGCGCGTCGTCGAGATCGCGCGCCATGGACGACAGATGGCTGTCGATGAACTTGTCGAGCTCTCGCGCATCGTCCGCCGTGATCCAGCGGCAGATGGAGAAGCGGGTCGGCTCGTAGTCGATCGGCAGGCCGTATTCGGCGCTCAGGCGCTCTTTCAGCACGTCGAGCTGCAGCGCGCCGACCACGCCCACGATGGCCCCCGAGCCGTCCTGCGGCACGAAGAGCTGCACGACGCCTTCCTCCGCCATCTGCTGCAGGGCCTCGCGCAGCTTCTTGGCCTTCATGGCATCCTGCAGCTTGATGCGGCGCAGGATCTCCGGCGCGAAGCTCGGCACGCCGCGGAACACGATGTCCTCGCCCTCCGTGAGCGTGTCGCCGATGCGCAGCGTCCCGTGGTTCGGAATGCCCACCACGTCGCCGGCCCAGGCCTCGTCCGCAATGGCGCGGTCCTGCGCGAAGAAGAATTGCGGCGTGTTCAGGCTCATAGGCTTGCCCGTGCGCACGAGCTTTGCCTTCATGCCGCGCTGGAGCCTGCCGGAGCAGATGCGCATGAAGGCGATGCGGTCCCGGTGGTTCGGGTCCATGTTGGCCTGGATCTTGAACACGAAGCCGGTCATGCGGCTCTCGCCCGCCTCGACCAGGCGCTTGTCGGCCTCCTGGCCGCGCGGCGGCGGCGCGTAGGAAGCCAGCGCGTCGATGAGGTCGCGCACGCCGAAATTGCGCAGCGCGGATCCGAAGAACACCGGCGTCAGATGGCCCTCGCGAAAAGCCTCCAGGTCGAAGGGCTTGCAGGCTTCTTGAGCGAGCATCACCTCCTCCTGCCAGGCATCCGCCTCTTCCGGCGGCAGCAGGCTCATGAGCTTTCCATCCTCGGGGCCGGACACCTCGGTCGGCTCCTCGTCCGTGTCGATGCGGCGCACCATGTTGCGGCGAAGATCGAAGGTGCCGGCAAAGCTCTTGCCCTGGCTGATCGGCCAGGTGACGGGGGCCGTGTCGAGGGCCAGCGTCTTCTCGATCTCGTCGAGCAGGTCGAAGGGGCTGCGCGCCTCCCGGTCCATCTTGTTGATGAAGGTGACGATCGGGATGTCGCGCATCCGGCACACCTCGAACAGCTTGCGGGTGCGCGCCTCGATGCCCTTCGCCGCGTCGATCACCATGATGGCGGAGTCGACGGCGGTCAGCGTCCGGTAGGTGTCCTCCGAGAAGTCCTCGTGGCCCGGCGTGTCGAGCAGATTGAAGACGCAGTCGCCGTACTCGAAGGTCATGACCGAGGTCACCACCGAGATGCCGCGCTCCTTCTCGATGCCCATCCAGTCGGACCGGGTGGAGACGCGGTTCTTCTTGGCCTTCACCTCGCCGGCAAGCTGGATCGCGCCTCCGAACAGCAGCAGCTTTTCGGTGAGCGTGGTCTTGCCCGCGTCCGGGTGGGAGATGATCGCAAAGGTTCGGCGGCGGCCCACAGGGGCCGGAAGGTCGGTCATGGCTTTTTAAAATTCTCTGGGATCGAGGTTAAGGGACAGAACGCCGCAGCGCCCGACCCTTTCGCATCTGTCTTCTCACCCCATATGGGGCTTTCCCGTCAACAACGAAAGGAGGTGATCTAGTGTCTCATTGTCATACCCTACGTTCCCCGGTTGCCGCGACCTGGATCTTGGCCTCTGCTGAGATTTGTGCGTAACGCACCTTTAAGGGCGGCTCTTCGGGGCCGTGGAACCGACAATGGAAAGGCCGCTCCTCGGAGCGGCCTTTCTTTTCATGCGCTGAGCAGCTTGCCCGTCCGCTTGGCTTCGGTGCCGGCCACCTTGGCAAGGCGCATGCCCTGGGTCACGAAGCGCAGGGCGATGCGGGCGAACATCACGCCGTCGGTGGGCGCCTTGGCCTGAACCACATCCCCCGTATGGGGATCGACGATGTCGGCGATCACGTCGCCGGCCTTCACCTTTGCCCCCACCTCGGCCCTGAACACCAGGATGCCGGAGGCCGGAGCCGGAACCGGCTCGGAGGCAGCTAGCGGCGTCGGCCCGCAGAGGGCTTGCGGCACCTCCGGGGCATCGCCCGCAACCGCACCGCGCAGGATCATGTAGCTGACCAGCGCAGCCGCATCCGCCTGCCCGGTCTCGTGGCTCACGTCCCGCTCGCCCCGGAACTCGAGGGTCGTCGAGTGGCAGCCGAACGGAATTGGATGATCCGGGAAGCGGTCGGCCAGCTCCGCCCAGGGGCGGCTGCAGGCCTCGTCGAAAGGCTCGTCGCCGGATTCGTCCGCCAGCAGAAAGGCATGGGCGCCGATAAGCGCCGACAGAGGCGCGAATTCATCCGCCGAGCGGGTATGGGCGTAGAGATGCACCACGGCCTCGGCGTCGCAGTGCATGTCGAGCACCACGTCGGCCTCCTGGGCAAGCCCGAGAAGAGCCTTCTTCATGACCTCGGCCGGGTTGGCGGTCTCCCAGGCCTCGAGTTCGGCGCGCAGGGCCTCGCGGATGAGGCGAACATTGGCCTCCCCGTCCGCCGTCAGCTTGCCCTCGATGCGCTCGGCCACCTTCGGCACGAGATGCGGATAGCCGCGGTTGAAATTGATGCCGTCGCTCAGATTGAAGCGCCCGATATGGTCGCCCAGCACGCGCTGGGCGAGACCGATGGGATTGGCCGACGGCACGAGAACGATCTCCCCCTTGATCCGGCCCTCGGCTTCGAGGGCCGTCAGGCGTTCGCGCAGGTGATGGGCCGCGATCATGCCGGGGATCTCGTCCGCATGGAGCGAGGCCTGCACATAGATGCGCGGGCGGGCGCCCTCTTGACCGAAGCGTTGGACGGCGAGCGAAAGGCTCGCCCCGGGAGCAAGCGGCGAGAGGGCAATCTGTTCTGTTCTCATGATCGATCAATCTGGGTTCAGGCTGGCCTGGGAAAACGCAGACCTTCCTCGGAGGAGCCTGTCAGGTAGCCTGCCACCCCTGGGATTGGAAGACGAAGCGCCCCGGATTCGTCACGATGGCCGCAAGCCCCTGCAGGGCCGGCTCCGGGTTGATGATGGCGTAGACCGGCACCTTCCGGGCCCAGGCATCATGCGGCGCCTTGCGGTCGAAATCCTCCCGGAAGCCGCCGGCCTGCAGGATGTCGATCATGCGGGGCGCGATGCCGCCGGCGATGAACACCCCGCCGGACGACTCGAAGGTGAGCGCCAGGTCTCCCGCGAAGCGCCCGAGCCACCGGGCGAAAATATCGAGGGCATCGCTCGCCAGCCGGTCGCCCCCGCGGGCAGCGGCCAGCACGTCGTTGGGCAGGGTGAAGGGGCATTCCACGCAGCGATGGGCAGAGAGCGCCTTGGCGATGCGGAACAGGCCGGGACCGGAGAGAACCACCTCCGCCGATACGCGCCCGCCGACCCGATCCAGATGCGGCCAGAAGGCGGTCTCCTCCTCGTTCGTCGGGCCGAACTCCATGTGGCCCGCCTCTGTCGCCAGAATGGCGAAGCGGTCCTCCACGGGCACCAGGGCTCCCGCGCCCAGGCCCGTCCCCGGCCCCAGCACCACGCGGGCTCCGGATCCGGGCGGCGGGAAATCGCCGATGGCGGCCAGATCGCCCTTCGCCTCGTCGAGCACCGTCACCGACGCCGCGACGGGCGTGTAGTCGTTGACCAGGGTGACGCGCTCCAGGTCGAGCGCCGTGCCGATGGCCCGCGCATCGATCACCCAATGGGCGTTGGTGAGCCGAATGGCAGGCGCGTCCACCCGGGTCGCCACCGCGATGATGGCCGAGCGGGGCGCCGGCCCCGCATAGCCCTCAAGCGCGATCCTGATGGCGCCGACCGGATCGGGCGTCTGCGACGTCAGGGTGCGCGGCAGCAGCTGAACGGTTTCTCCGGGCGCGGTCAGAACGGCAAAGCGGGCATTGGTGCCGCCGATGTCACCAAGCAGAACAGGAAATGCGAACATCGAAGCCTATCGTCCTTTCTGCCTCGCGCGCCGAACCCTCACGACTAGACCGCCTCTTCCCAGCTCCGGCTCAGGCGCACGGCGGAGTTGATGAGGCCGACCATGGAATAGGTTTGCGGGAAGTTGCCCCACAGCTCCCCGGTCGTGAAGTCCGCATCCTCCGAGAACAGGCCGAAGGAGTTGCGCAAGCTCAAGATGTGCTCGAACAATTCCTTGGCTTCGTCCTTGCGCCCGATGACGCTGAGGGCATCCACGTACCAGAAGCCGCAGATCATGAAAGCCGTATGCATGAGGCCGAAATCGTCTTCCACATCATAACGCAGGAGAAGGTCGCCGCGCCGCAGCTTCGTTCCCACGGCTTCCACGGTCGCGATGAAACGCGGATCGTCCGCTTTCACGAAGTCGAGCTCGACCAGGAGGAGCAGGGTCGCGTCCAGGTCCTCGCCGTCGAAGGAGGATACGAAGGTGCCCTTGTCGGGGTTGTAGGCGCGCTCGTTGATGACCCGGTGCATGTGGTCTGCATTCTCGCGCCAGAAGGCGGCGCGGTCCTCGCGGCCCATGGCTTCGGCGATCTTGATGAGCCGGTCGCAGGCCGCCCAGCACATCACGCTCGGAAAGGTATGCACGGCTGCCTTGGTGCGCAGCTCCCAGGGACCTGCATCGGGCTTGTCGAACACCTCGATGGCCCTCTGCCCCAGCTTCTCCAGATGGGAGAACAGGGCATTGTTGCCGCTGCGGATCAGGCGCTTGTCCAGGAAGGCGTGGACGGAAGCGAGCACGATGCTGCCATAGGCGTCGTTCTGAATCTGCGTATAGGCCGCATTGCCCACGCGCACGGGACCCATGCCGCGATAGCCTGCAAGCGCCGTCGCCTCGCGCTCCTCCAGATCGGGCGATCGGGTGATGCTGAAGAGCGGCGGCATGTCCTTCTGCTCGGGGATGGCCTCCATGTCGTCGACGATGTTGGTGATGTAGGTGAGATATTCCTCCATCGTCTTTGTGGTGCCGAGCCGGTTGAGGGCCTGGATGACGAAATAGGCGTCACGCAGCCAGCAATAGCGGTAGTCCCAGTTGCGCTGCGTGTGCGGCGCTTCCGGCACCGAGGTGGTGAGCGCCGCCACGATGGCGCCCGTCTCCTCGTAGTTGCACAGCTTGAGCGTGATGGCGGCGCGGATCACCGCCTCCTGCCAGTCGAACGGGATGGACAGCGAGCGCACCCAGTCGCGCCAGAAATCGACCGTGCTGTCGAGAAAGGCCCTGGCCGTCGCGTCCGTCTCGGACCGGAGCGGCTCGTCCTCGCCGAAGAAGAAGGACAGGGGCCTGTCCACCACGAAGGGCCGCTCGTCGTTGATGTAGGAGACCGACGCATCGGTGGTCAGCCGGAGCGAATAGGCCGGTCCCACGAAGCGCAGGTGATTGCTGCCGCGGGTGAGGCTCGGCGGACAGCCGCCCCAGTCGTAATGAGGCCGCAAGCGCACCCGAATGCGCGGGCGGCCCTTCACCGGATGAACCCGGCGGATCAGCATCGGGGGACGGAAGGTGCGGTCGTAGTGCTTGAAGCGCGGCGCGAAATCCGTCACCTCGAGGACGTTGCCGAAGGAATCCGTCATGCGCGAGACGAGAACGGCCGTGTTCTCGATATAGCTCTGCTCGCAAGAGACCATGCCGACCATGTCGATGGCAAACACGCCCTTCTGATCCGCGTCGGACTGCCCCTCCGGGCAATCGAGCAGGGCGGAGAAGACCGGGTCTGCATCGAAACGGGGAAAGCAGCTCCACACAATTTGCGCGCGGCGATCCACCAGGGCCGAGATTGTGCAATTGCCGATAACGGCAAGGTCTAGCGAACTCATGTCAACAATCATCCCGTTTGAAAGGAAGCGAACCCTCGAGAGCCCATGTGGACAGGCAATGTCGTAGATCCGCAGGCGTTCCAAGGCGTACATGGGCAACGGTCTCACCCGCACCGATGCGGATGGACAAGCCGCCATGGGCGTTCACCGTCTTGAATCCGTTCTCGTCGGTCAAGTCGTCCCCGATGAAGATCGGCCGCCGCCCCCTGTAGGGGGCCTCGTGCAGAAACCGCTCGATCACCTTCCCCTTGCCGGCCGCCGAGGGCAGGATCTCTGCCACAGCTTTGCCGTGCTGAACACGGTACTCGCCTCCGAGCGCCTCGACGGCCGCGAGGGCTGTGGCCAGGGCGAATTCCTTTTCATGGGGGGCGAGCCGCCAGTGGATGGCAACGGAGCAGCCCTTGTCCTCGATGAGGACGCCGGCCTTGTCGGCAACGATCTCGCCGAGGCGCTCGGCCATCTCGCGCAACGCGGGGTGCTCGTCGGGATCGCACACGGAGAGGCGCCCGGCGATGCGGTGCTCGAGCCCGTGAAGCCCCGCCATGTCGAACTCATGGGGCGTGAGCCGCCCGTCGAGAAAGGCGATGGGGCGCCCGCTGATGACCGCAAGCGCGCCGTCGAGCCGCTCCTGCAGGGTGGTGAGGATCCCTGGCAGGGCCGGGTCCACCACGACCGCGTCCGGGCGCTCGGCGATGTCCACGAGCGTTCCGTCGAAATCGAGGAAGAGGGCGTAGCTCTCGGGCATCTGATCGTGTCCTGCAGGGGCGTCACGCATCGGCTGGCGCGGGCCTCCGCCCCTTGGCGATCAATCGCCTGATCCGCTGCTGCTTGCGCAGGCGCGAGGCGGCAAGCAGCATCTGGCCTGCCCAGCGATAGACATTGCGCTCCTTGACCTGATCGCGCATGAGCCGCATCCGCTCGCGCTGTTCGGGCTCCGGCATGGTCAGCGCCCGATTGATGGCCTCGCCCATGGCATGGGCATTGTAGGGGTTGACGATCAGGGCCTCCGACAATTCGCGGGAGGCCCCGGCGAAGGCCGAGAGGATGAGAACGCCCTGCTCGTCGTCGCGGGCCGCCACGAATTCCTTGGCCACGAGGTTCATGCCGTCGTGCAGGCTCGACACGATGCAGAGGTCCGAGGCGCGGAAGAGCTCGAAGACCTCATCGGGCTCATGGTGTCGGATGAGGAGCCTGATGGGCTCATAGCCGTCGCTGCCATATTTCTCGTTGATGTCACGGGCGAGTGCCTCGGCCTCTTCCTGGAGCAGGCGGTAATTGGCAAGCTTGCTGCGGGTGGGGGCGGCCACCTGAACGAAGGTGAAGTTGCCCCGCCACTCGGGATGCTCGCCGATCAGCGCGTCGATCGCCTGCATCCGGTCGAGAATGCCCTTGGTGTAGTCGAACCGCTCGATGCCCACGCCGATGCGCATCTCCGGCGGCAATCCTAAGCGCTCCCGCACGATGCGGCGGCATTCCTCGACAGGTTTCTGGCCTTCCATGGCGGTGGGCGGCCACTCGATGGAGATGGGATAGGGGCGGATCAGGGTTTCCTCCCCGCCGAAGGTCACCGAGTCCTTTTCCCGGTCGATGCGGCTTTCCACGTAGGAATCGACCGCATCCAGGAAATTGTTGCAGTGCGCCTGGGTGTGGAAGCCGAGGATCGAGGAGCCGAGCAGCCCGTCGATGATCTCCTCCCGCCAGGGGCAGATGCCGAAGGTCTCGGAGTTCGGCCAGGGGATGTGCCAGAAGGTGACGATGGTCGCCCGGGGGAGCCGGTCGCGAATCATCCGCGGCAGAAGGGCGAAATGGTAGTCCTGCACGAGGATGACCGGATCCTCGCGCTTGGCCTCGGCCACGATGGCATCGGCGAATTTCTCGTTGACCGACCGGTAGAACTGCCAATCGGCCTCGCGGAAGATCGGCCGCACGAAGGCGATATGGCAGAGCGGCCAGAGGCCCTCGTTGGCGGCGCCGTAATAATACCCGTCCTGCTCCTCTTCCGAGAGCCAGACGCGGCGGAGCGAATAGGACGGGTTGCTCGGGGGCACCGGCACCCGGTCGTTGGCATCCACCGTGTCCCGGTCGGCGGTGCCGCTGCCGTGAGCCACCCAGGTTCCGCCGCAGGCGCGCACCACAGGTTCAAGCGCCGACACGAGGCCGCTTGCAGGGATCTGCAGGGAGATGTCGCCGCCCTCCGTCCGGTTGTGGATGTACGGCTCGCGGTTCGAGACCACGATGACCTCCGAGCCTGACAGCTCGTTGGACAGGGCCGCGCGCAGGGTATCGGGATTCCAGTCCGTATGGGCCGCATCGATGGTTCGGCGCGAGGATTCCAGCTCCTGGAGAACGTCGCGGATCTCCTGGCCCAGGGGGATGATGTTTTCCTCGACCGGCGGATTGGCGCTTCCGGCGCGGGCGCTGTCCAGGGCCTGCCGGATGGAGGCAAGCCACCGCCGCATGATGAAGGCTGCGATCATGGCCGCCAAGGCAGCCGCCCCGAAGGCCACGCCGGCGAGCGCCAGGAAGAGATAGTTTCTCGCCTCCCCGCCTCTTTGGTCCGCATAGCTCAGGTCGTGCAGGACGACCAGGTGGCCAGCCCGTCCGCCTGCATTCAACGGGAAGGAGCTGACCAGAACGTTGTGGTCCTGGTTCCTCACGGTGGAGAAGCTCTCCGCGTCGGACCGGGAGGCCTCCTCGCAGGAGAATGTCTTGGGCATGTTGGCGGAGGGAAAGCGCAGGTCCGGCCCGTCGCAGTAGCCGATGGCCAGCACGCGCTCGTCGGAGGCGATGCGCTCGAACAGGCCCGTCACCTGCTGAGCGTCGTTGCGCGCCAGCAGGCCGCTCACCTGATCGCGGACGGAGTTGAACACGAGCCGGGAGCGCAGCTCCACGTCGCGGCGCGACCACTGTTCCACGAACGATGTCGCAAAGGGCAGGACGGCCAGGATGACGATGGCCGCCACGAGCATTGCGATGCCGCCAAAGCGGAAGATGATCCTCAAAACGCTTGTTTCCCCACGAAAGCCAACACCTTCGTCAGGGGCTCGGGCTGGAGGCCCGGCGGCTGCCCCGAACTCTGCCCTGACGGATTGCCGCGAAGAAACGCGGCGCTCGCCCCTGTTATGGGTTTTCGTGCCGAACTTTCCAGGCTTGAGGGGCCCCGGGACAGGCGCCTATGCCCGAATTCAACAAAAAACGCGGCCGGTGCTTCTGCATCGGCCGCGTTTTGATTTTTACCGGAGGAGATCAGTGCTCGCGGAAGGCGCGGGCGATCTGCTCCTGCATGGGCTTGAAGAAATACTCGAACGGGGTGCGCTCGTTCACCTCGACGAAGACTTCGGCCTGCATGCCTGCGATGAGGTGCAGGTTCCCGAGCTTCTTGAGCTCGTCCTGCGGCAGCTCGATCCGGATCGTGTAGAAGGTGGCGCCGGTCTGCTGATCCTTCGACACGTCCGCCGAGATGCGGCTGACGGAGCCGTGCAGGTCCGGCATGTTGCGCGCGTTGGAGGCGTGGACCTTCACCGTCGACTTCTGGCCGATCTTCACCTGGTCGATCTCGTTGGGGAGAACGCGGGCTTCGAGCTCGAGCTTGTCGTTCACCGGAACGATGTTCATCACCGGCTCTGCGGGAGAGATCACGCCGCCGATGGTGTGAACGTTCAGCTGGTGGACATAGCCGTCGCTGGGGGCGCGGATGTCGATGCGCTTCAGCTGGTCCTCGGCCGCCACCTTCCGCTCGGTGTATTCCGCGACCTTGCCCTGGATGTCGCGCAGCTCCTGCATCGCTTCCGCGCGCATCTGCTCGTCGATCTGGATGATCTGGAACTCGGTCTCGGCGATGCGGCTTTCGGCCTGGGCGACCGAGGCGATGAGCTGGCCGCGCTGGCCTTCGATGCTGGCCGCGTCACGCTCGAGAGCGTTCAGGCGCGGCAGCTGCACCAGGTTCTTCTGGTAGAGCTCGCGAACGCCCTTCAGCTCTTCCACGATCAGCTCGGCCTCGCGGACCTTCGCCTGCTGCTGCGCCTTCAGGCCCGTGATCTCGTCCCGGGACTGGGTGATGCGCTTCTTGAGCTGGTCCTTCTGCGCATCGCGGGAGGCGCGGCGCGCGTCGAACAGGGTCCGCTCGGACGACATGATCTTCTGAACCGCCGAATCGTTGAGCCGACCGGCGAATTCCTCAGGGGTCGGAACCGCGGAGGCCCCATCGCGCTCGGCCTCGAGGCGGGCCTGACGGCCGATATACTCGTCGAGCTGCTTGGACACCACCAGCATGTTGGCGCGGGTCATGGTCTCGTCGAGGCGGACCAGGAGGTCGCCTTGCGAAACCCGGTCTCCTTCCTTGACCTTCAGCTCGCCGACGATGCCGCCGGTGGAGTGCTGGATCTTCTTGACGCTGGTGTCGACCACGAAC
>JALYFY010000105.1 GCA_030777385.1 Pseudomonadota bacterium
GCCTCCTGCACGTCATGGGTGACGAGCACGACGGTGGGGCGCGTCTCCTCCCACAACCCGAGCAGATGCTCGTGCAGGCTCGCGCGGGTGAACGCATCGAGCGCCGAGAACGGCTCGTCGAGCAGCAGCACCTTCGGATTGGTGACGAAAGCGCGCGCAATCGAAACGCGCTGCTGCTGCCCGCCCGACAGGTCGCGCGGCCAGCGATCCGCATGTTCGCTCAAGCCGATCTTGTCGAGCGCATGCGCCACGCGCGCCTTGCGCTCGGCCGCGCTCACGCCGTCGAGGCCGAAGGCGATGTTGTCCGACACCGAGAGCCAGGGCAGCAGGCGCGGCTCCTGGAACACGATGCCCACAGCCGGATGCGGGCCGGAGAGCACTTCACCGTCGAGGCGGATCTGTCCGGCGCTTGCCCGGTCGAGGCCTGCGATGAGGCGCAGCAGCGTGGTCTTGCCACAGCCCGAGCCGCCGATCAGCGCAACGATCTCAGCCTCGCGAACGGAGAGGTTGATGTCGGAGAGCGCCCGCGTCCCGTCCGCATAGGTTTTGGAGAGGTGTTCGAGGCTCAGCATCACAACCTCTCCCGCACGGTGTCCTGCCAGCGCACGAGCGGCTTGGTGGCGGCGACAAGCAGGCTGTCGGCGGTCTTGCCCAGCAGCGCGAAAGCGATGATGGCGGCGAGGATCTGGTCGGGCTTGCCCATCTGCTGCCCGTCGACGAGCAGGTAGCCGAGGCCCTCGGAGGCGCCCATGAATTCGGCGGCCACCACGAACATGAAGCCGAGGCCGAGGCCTGAGCGAAGCGAAATCACGGCCTCCGGCAGAACGGCGGGCAGCAGGATGCGGCGGGCAAGCTGGATGCGCGAAAGGCGGAAGACATGGCCAACCTCCACGAGTTTGCGGTCCACGGAGAGGATCGCGCCCGCGATGCCGAGATAGACGGGGAAGAACACGCCGACCGCAATGAGCGCCACTTTCGAGGCCTCAAAAATGCCGAGCCACAAAATAAAAAGAGGCACCCAGGCGATGGAGGGGATCGCGCGCAGGGCCTGAAGGGTCGGGTCGAGCAGCTGCCGGAGGGTCTGGTTGGAGCCGGACAGCGCACCCAGCACGATGCCCGCAACAGCGCCGATGACGAAGCCGACGAGAACGCGCCAGAGGGTCATCCATGCATGGGTCCACAACTCGCCGGTCTCGGCGAGTGCCCAGAGGGCTGCGAAGATGCGGCTCGGCGGCGGAACGAGGCGGCCTTGAGCAAGGCCGAACGTGACGGCCGCTTCCCAGAGAAGCGAAATGGCGATGGGCAGTAAAAAGCCGAGAAGGATGCGCCAGTCGAAGGCGCGTCGCTTCTCGGCAAGGTCAGGGGCCGCGAGAGCGGCGGCACCCTCATGGGAGGACCAGGCGTTGCTTGTAGTAGCGTTGCCTGTCACGGCGCTCTCCCGCGATGAAGTCATCAGTTGGACGCGGTGGCGAAGCGCCGGTCGATCAGCGCATCGACGGCAGCGCGCACATCCGTCTCAGGGGTGATGACGCCGGCCTGCTGCAGGGCAAGACCCGCGGCCAGGATCGTGTCGACCTGGGGCTGGCCGATGGCCGAATGGGTCAGCTCCGTGCGCTCGAGCTGACGCTCGATCACCGGCTCGGCCAGCTTGGTGTAGGCAACCAGCGTCTTCTTCAGCTCGTCCCGGTTGGCGAGCGAATACTTGCGGGCTTCCTCATAGGCCTTGAGCACGCGGCCCACGAGAGCCGGATTGTCCTTGGCAAAGGCCTCGGAGACGTTCAGCACGCCCCAGGTGTTGGCGCCGGCATTGCGATGGAACAGGGCTGCGCCGCTTTCCACCTCGGCTGCAGCCATCAGCGGATCGAGGCCGGCCCAGGCATCCACGTCGCCGCGCTCGAGAGCCGTGCGGCCGTCCGGGTGCTGCAGGAGAACGAGCTTCACATCCTTCTCGGTGAGCTTGGCGTCCTGCAGGGCGCGCACAAGGAAGATGTGCGGGTCGGTGCCGCGGGTCACGGCCACGCGCTTGCCCTTCAGGTCCTCGACCTTGCTGATGCCCGTGTCCTTGCGGGTGACGAGGGCGGTCCATTCGGGGCGGGAGTAGACGTAGACTGACTTGATCGGGTTGCCGTTGATCTTGCCGATCAGGGCGGCGGCGCCTGCGGTGGAGCCGAAATCGATCGAGCCGGCATTGAGGAACTCAAGCGCCTTGTTGGAGCCCAGCGACTGCACCCAGCGCACCTTGATGCCGTCCTTCTCCAGCTCCTTCTCCAGGAAGCCCTTGTCCTTCAGGACGAGGCTGACCGGGTTGTAGGTGGCGAAATCGATGCGGATCTCCTTCGGCTGCGCGGCGGCAAGGGTCGCGAAGGAGGCAAGGCCGGTGGCAAGGGAGGCGGCGAGGAGGATGCGGCGGGTCAGGCTCATTGTCTTTACGTCCCATGTCTTTGCGCATGGGGCTTCGACCTTGAGGTCTTGGGCGCCCGGCGCTTTAGCTGCACTTGTTTCGCGCCCGCAAGCTGCATGCTCAAATCGGCGCGTGTCCTTTATATGGGACGTTATGTTTCTTATGTCAAACGTTATCTCTTATAAAGAACATGATATCCGTTTTGACGGATAATGCCAGTCCGCCCTTGGGCGAAGGCGTTGTCAGGTGATAAGTCAGACGGAACGTCAACAACGGTTGTTTCATGCCAGCTCACACCCCTGAGAGCCTCCTGCAAAGCCTTGGGCCCCAACCCATTCGGGATGCGGCCGAGCTGCGGGCAAGGCTCGTGCCTGCGCTGAAGGCCTATCTCGACCAGGGCAGGAGCGAGGCTGAGGAGGGGCTCCGGGAAAGCCAGAACGGCCTCGCCTGCGCCCGCCAGCTCTGCGAGGGGATGGACCGGCTGGTGCGCATCGTCCACGACGCCGTGGTCCTGCATCTTTATCCGGCCGATAATCCCTCCTCGGGGGAGCGCCTTGCGGTGGTGGCGACCGGCGGCTACGGGCGCGGCACCCTGGCGCCGGGCTCCGATGTCGATCTGCTGTTCCTGCTGCCCTACAAGCAGACCGCCTGGAGCGAGAGCGTGGTCGAGGCCATGCTCTACGTCCTGTGGGACCTGAAGCTGAAGGTTGGGCATGCCACCCGCTCCGTGGAGGATTGCCTGCGCGAGGCGAAAGCCGACATGACGATCCGCACCTCCCTTCTGGAGGCGCGTTTCCTGTTCGGCGACCGGGAGCTTTTCGACAGCCTGGCGAAGCGCTTCGATGGGGAGATCGTGGCCCTGTCGGCGCCCGAATTCGTGGACGCCAAGCTCAAGGAACGCGATGCCCGCGTCGCCAAGGCCGGTGCGTCGCGCTATCTCGTCGAGCCGAACGTCAAGGACGGCAAGGGGGGACTGCGGGACCTCAACACCCTCTTCTGGATCGCCAAATACGTCTACCGGGTGCGCGAGCCCGAGGAGCTGATGAAGGCGGGCCTCTTCACGCAGGAGGAAATGGATCTCTTCGCGCGCTGCGAGGAGTTCCTGTGGCGCGTGCGCTGCCACCTGCATTTCGAAACGGGCCGCGCCGAGGAGCGCCTCACCTTCGATATGCAGCGGGCGCTAGCCGAGCGCCTGGGCTTTGCCCCCCGGGGCGGATTGTCGGCGGTCGAGCGCTTCATGAAGGCCTACTTCCTGATCGCCAAGGATGTGGGCGATCTCACCGCCATCGTCTGTGCCGAGCTCGAGGCGCGCCAGACGAAGCGCAGACCCATGCTCGACCGCATGTTCGGCCGCTTCCGGCGCCGACGCGGCGGCGCCCTGGTGGGGGATGACTTCACCATCGACAACAACCGCATCAACGTCGCCTGCGAGGAGGCTTTCGAGCGCGATCCGGTCAACCTGATCCGCTTGTTCTGGCTCGCCGACCGGCACAATCTCGCCATTCATCCCGACGCGACGCGGCTCGCCACCCGCTCCCTCAAGCTCATCGGGCAAAGCCTGCGCAACGATGCCGAGGCCAACAAGCTGTTTCTCGACATCATCACGTCCAACAACGCGCCCGAGATCGTGCTGCGGCACATGAACGAGGCGGGCGTGCTCGGGCGCTTCGTGCCGGATTTCGGCCGCATCGTCGCGATGATGCAGTTCAACATGTACCACCACTACACGGTGGACGAGCACCTGATCCGCTCGGTGGGCGTGCTCACCGAGATCGAGGCCGGCCAGTTCGGCCACGAGCATCCCCTGGTCAACCGGATCTTTCCCTCCATCCGCAACCGCCGCGCGCTCTATGTGGCGGTCTTCCTGCACGACATCGCCAAGGGCAGGCCCGAGGATCACTCGGAGGCCGGCGCCGTCATCGCCCGCAAGCTCGGGCCGCGCTTCGGGCTCACCGATGCGGAGACCGACAC
>JALYFY010000106.1 GCA_030777385.1 Pseudomonadota bacterium
GGTCCCGAGCGCACCCGGGACAGGTCCAGGACCGTAAAGCGGGACAGAGCTCGCGAGGCTGGATTGAACGGCATCTGTGTTCTCCTATCGAACCCAAAGCTGCGGTTGGAATTGTCTATCGTCAACAATTAGAGCCACGGTTGTTGACGGCGGCGTGGCACAGCCGCACGATCCGTCTGCGACACCGGCGTGAGGCCAACGACGCCAGCCAGCCGGCCTGCAACCTTACCAAACCCAGGGCGAGAACCCGGCATACGGGTCGGGCCACCCCAAGGGGGCCTAGCGGAGGAACAGCCTATGACGATAACCCGGATGAACGGCGATAAGACCGCAACGTCGGCGCCACCCACCTCTCGGAGTGCTCTGCGCCTCGCAAGGCTCTCCCGGGTGTCCCTGAAGCCGAAGGGCGTGAGGACGTGGCTGCGCCAGTGCGCGGCCATCGCGCTGCTAACCATGCCCATGCTGTGCCAGAGCGGTCCGGCCGAGGCACAGGACGCCTCCGGCTACCCAAACAAGCGCCTCGCTTGGACGATCTCCTTCGGCCCAGGTGGCGGCAACGACATCATGTCCCGCACGCTCATTCAAATCATCGAGAAGTACAAGCTGTACCCGACCGACATCGTGGCCGAGAACCGGGCGGGCGGTAGCGGCGCGGTCGGCTGGGGCTATCTCTTCAGCCAGAAGGGGAACCCCTACCATATCTCCTCGACGAGCGGCAGCTTCATCACGACGCCGCTGCAGGCTAATACGCCTTGGAAACCGGCGGACTTCACGCCGATCGCGCTGCTGGCTGCGGACGACCTGCTCCTCGTCGTTAAGGGCGATTCGAAAATCACCAACCTCAAGGAGTTTATCGAGACCGCCAAGCAGAAGCCGCCAAGCATCGGCGGCATCGGCGCCGTCAACGTCGACTTCATCGTCCCGACGATCCTGGCGAAGCAGGCCGGGTTCAAGTTCGAGTACGTCTCGTTCAACAAGGCGGGCGAACTCACCACCGGGCTGCTCTCGAACGCCCTCGACGCCATGATGGTGAATCCGGGCGAGGCGCTGGGCCTCGTCAAGTCGGGCGACGTCCGACCGATCGCCTATACCGGCGCGAAGACGCCGGCGGCGCTCGGCAACGTACCCACCCTCACGGAAGCAGGCTACAAGGTCGAGGTCTCCATGCCGCGCGGCCTCGTCCTGCCCCCGGGCGTGCCCGCCGAGGTGCAGCAATGGTGGATCGGCACCATCAAGAAGGTGGTCGAGACGCCCGAGTGGCGCGACTACGTCGAGAAGCAGATCCTGACCGAGCAGGTCCTCTACGGCGAGGACTTCCGGACCTTCCTGAAGAACACCCAGGACGTGTTCGCAGCCACCCTGCGCGAGCACGGCGCCATCAAATAGCGCGCCAAACCGAAGCCGCGGCAGGACACGGGACTGTCCTGCCACACAAGGGGCTGTCTAAGGCCGCGGTAGGATCGAAAACAGCCTGCCACCGGCCGGGTGCCCGGACGTTGCATCCCGCGAAACCGCGGCCCTGCGGGGGTCCCGCAGGGCCGCCTGGCTGAGGCCGACCATGAAGGCTGCCTTTCTCGTCGCGGTTCTCTGCACGGCCCTGCTCTACACCTACACGGCATTCACCGAGCTGACGTTCATGACCATGACCGGGCGCCTCGGGCCGGCGTTCTTCCCGCGCATCATCGGTGTCCTTCTCGTCGTCTCGTGCCTCTACAACCTCGTAGCCCTGGCGCGCCAGCCGAGCGCCGACGAGGCCGGTGTCAACGGCGGCCGGGGCGATTGGCCGATCACGGCCGGGGTCGTCGGGCTCTCGACGGCCTTCGTCGCGCTCCTCGACGTCCTCGGCGGCCCAATCGCCATGGTCCTGTTCCTATTTGCGGCGCTCTCGCTCCTCAATCGCGACCGCCTCGTGCAGAACCTGATCATCAGCCTGCTACTGCCGACCGGGGTCCATCTCCTGTTTGGTGTGTGGCTCAAGGCCTCCATACCGCAGGGGCTCATCCCCTTGCCGGTCTGAGGCCACTTCGCCGCGCAGCCAGACCAACGAATCTCCACACCGCACCCAAGGCACCGCTTCGCCGACAGCCGGCCCGGCTCATCTCAAGGTTCCCCTGGAGGAGACATGGACGTGTTTGCGGACCTCTGGCTTGGCTTTGCGACCGCTCTCTCGCCGACCAATCTAGTCTACCTCCTGATCGGCACGATGATCGGCATGATCGTCGGGATCATCCCGGGTTTTGGCCCCTCGGCTGGCATCGCGATCCTTTTGCCTATCACCTTCGGCATGGATCCCACTAGCGCCGTCGTGATGCTGGCCGCGATCTACTACGGTTCCATGTACGGCGGCACGATCACCTCGATCCTGCTCAACACGCCCGGTGAATCCGCCACCGTGGCGAGCACCTTCGACGGCTATCCGCTCGCCCAGCAGGGGCGGGCCGGGCCGGCGCTCGTGATGCAGGCGGTCGCGTCCTTCATTGGGGGTACGGTCGGGGTAATCCTGATGACGCTGCTCGCGCCCCTCTTCGCCCAGCTCGCGCGCAGCTTTGGCCCACCCGAATATTTCCTGCTCGCTCTACTCGGCATCGGGATGATCGTCGTCATGGTGGCGGGCAGCTGGCACTACGGCCTGATCTCCGCCCTGATGGGCTTCGCGCTCGCAACTGTAGGGGTTGATCTGCAGACGGGACAGCAGCGCTTCACCATGGGCTCGGCCGAGCTCATCGGCGGGATCGACTTCATTCCCGTGGCGATTGGCCTCTTTGGCTTAGGGGAGCTCTTCTACGCCTTCTACCAGGGGGCCCACCGACTGGGCACGGGCGGCATCGTCCAGTACGACAACGAGCCACGCTTCTGGCCGGAGGCGCGCGACTGGATCGAAACCCGCTTCACATTAGCCCGCGCCTCAATCCTGGGCTTCTGCGTAGGCGTTGTCCCCGGCGCCGGCGCGACGATCGCCTCACTTATGTCCTACTCGCTCGAGAAGTCGCTCTCGCGTACGCCGGACAAATTCGGCAAAGGCGCAATGGCGGGACTCGTCGGTCCGGAGGCCGCCAACAACGCGGCCTCCTCCGGGGCCATGGTGCCGCTCCTCACCCTCGGAATCCCAGGCTCCGCCTCAACCGCCGTCCTGATGGCAGCCTTCGTGATGTGGGGCCTGCGGCCGGGTCCTCTCCTCATGACCGAGAACCCGAGCTTCGCCTGGGGCCTGATCGCGAGCATGTATCTCGGCAACATCGCGCTGCTCGCCATCAATATCTTCGCGATCCCGCTCTTCGTCTGGATGGTGCGCCTGCCCTACCGGATCCTCGCGCCCGCGGTGATCCTCGTCTGCACCATCGGGACCTACAGCGTGAACGGCAGCATGATGGAGACCTGGATCATGCTCGCGACGGGCGTGCTCGGCTTCCTGATGCGGCTGTTCGGGTTCTCGCCGGCCGCGCTGATCCTGGCGCTGGTGCTCGGGCCGATGGCCGAGGAAGCCCTGCGCCAGTCACTCACCATCTCGCGCGGCTCGTTCATGATTTTCCTGGAGCGCCCGGCCTCGCTCTGGATCGTGGGCTTGTCTTGCGCACTGCTACTGCTGGTGCCGATTATGCGCCGCTTCCAGAGTGAGGACTGATCTCGGCCCGCCGCGGCCTTGGCGCAAACAGGAGATCGCCTTTGGACAAGAACGCTGCGACCTCAGCCTTCCAGAATGCCATCGAGACCCATGTTCCAGCGTTCGAGACCTTCTTCCTGGCGAAGCTCTTCGGCGCCCGGATCTCCTACGCGGCGGAGAGCTGTATAGTCGACATTTCAGTGAACGACTTCATGTTCAATCCGCAGGGCAGCCTGCACGGTGGTGTCATCGCGTTCGCCCTCGACGTCTCCATGGGGCACCTCATCCATCACGTGACCAAGCGCGCGGCCGTGACACTGGAGATGAAGACCCAGTACATGCGCCCGGCGGTGTCGGGATGTGTCCGCTGCGAGGCCCGCTTCCTGAAGCGGGGGCGCACGGTGAGTTTCCTGGAATCGAGCATGACCGACTCGGAGGGCAAGATAGTCGCAGCCGCGACTGCTACCTGGCAGATGCCAAGAGAGTGATGACCTGACCGGCTGGTTTTGGGCCGGGCTGATTGAGAGGATCAGCCAGGACCAGAGGAGCTGGGCATGAAGCGAGGGGCTCTGTCACACGAACTGGAGCGCGCTCAGAACGGTACCAGATGGTAGGCTCGGTCAGGCCACAGCGGTCGCGTGCTGCCATGCTTGCTCCGCCTCGGCCCTGGAGCTCCGAAGGGTGCGGT
>JALYFY010000107.1 GCA_030777385.1 Pseudomonadota bacterium
GAGCACCTGGGCGCCGCTGTGGCGAACCACCTGAACGCCGCCGATACTGGCACGGTATTCGTACTTACGGCAAACCGACGCCTGAGAGAGGCGCTGGTCCACCAGGCCATGGCTGCGATCGAGCAGAACACGTTGCCGGGCATTCTGCCGCAGACCAAAATCGTCTTCGAAGCCGTCGACAAGGAATGGCGGTGGAAGGGAACTGCAGCACTCGCCTTGGAGAAACTCTACCTTGAAGACGACGTTCAGCCGAGCGCCGCGTTTCGTTCGGCCGTTGGCGAGCCTATCTGACCGTGGGGGTGGTTCCGCCAAATGCGCGTGCGCCGCGGCCAGGCGTTGCACCACTCCAATGATCAACATCGATCGAGTGCGGGTGGTCGTGGCGGGGCAGTCCTCAGCGGAGCAGCCACCCGGAGGAGGGGCGCCGCTCAGCCCGGAGCTGTGGGATCTCGATATCACTAATCTTACTGCGTCACAAGCGAGCGTGAGGCTCGTGGTTGGATCGAGCGCAGCAGGGACATCGCAGCAAGTTGCGGGCGAGCGCCGTGGTCAGGCGACGACGGATCGTGGCGATCGAGTTCTGGACATGGCGCTCGGGTCGGATCGGCGGTTGCGCGGTGTCGTGAACCGCGGGGAATGGGAGGTTTCGGGCCGCCTTGGACGCAGCCTGGTGCTGAGGGGGGAATCGTCTCCCGTTCGGAGATGAGGAATCCGTAGGCGGCGATGCACAGGCTGGCGTGATGATGGAAGCCTCGCCAGCCGCGGCCCTCGAAGTGACCCAGCCCGAGTTCCTGCTTGAGCTCGCGATAGTCGCGCTCGATGCGCCAGCGCAGCTTCGCCGTGGCGACGAGATCGCGCAGTGGGGTGTCGCTCGGGAGGGTAGACAGCCAGTACTTGAGCGGTTCGGCGTCGTCCTCGGGCCACTCGATCAACAGCCATTCTTCGGGGCGTGGCTGCGTCAGGTTGTAATCACGCGAAGCAGGTCGGACGCGAACTGCGGCGAAGCGCGAGGCGAGATCGACGTTCGATCCTTCGCGCCACAGGACGGTCTGCCAAGTCTCGGCCGGCAGCTCCTGAGCCAAAGCCTTGGCCGAAAGCGGCTTGTGGTCGCGGCTGCGCCGCAGCAGCGACGGCGGGCGCCCGGTTCCGCTCCAGGTCTTCGGCGGCATCGGCGCCTCGCCGGGACGCCAGACGCTCAAGGTCGGCTGCACCCCCACGACATACTCGAGATCGAGTTCGGACAAGCCGGCTCGGAAGGCACCATCGGCGCCATAGCCGGCATCGGCCAGGATTACCCCGGTCGGCGTCCCTGCAGCGGCCGCGGCGCGGATCTGGTCGAGCGCGATTTGCGGCTTGGTCCAGAAGACGACGCTGTCGGGGATCTTTGCCTTCTGCCGAAGCGCAGGGTCCTGTGCCCAGTGCTCTGGCAGATAAAGACGCCAGGCGACAGGCAGGCTAGCCTTCTCGTTCACGATCGACAGGCTTACCGCCACCTGGCAATTGTCCTGCTTGCCGAGCTGCCCGCAATATTGACGAGCGACGCCGACGGAATGCTTGCCCTTCTTGGGAAAGCCAGTGTCGTCGACGATCCATGCCGAGATCGGGCCAGCCCGTTCGATCATCCGCGGAAGCACCCAATCGCGCACCCGCGCCAGGAGCGCCTCGTCCGACCACGGCGACTGGCCGACAAAATGCAGCAGGGATTGATGCTTGGCCGAGACCCCCGCCGGCGCCGTCACCGCAGCCAGCGATTCGACGCTCTTGCGCGCCACGGGCATCATCAATCCCAAGCAGTAATCCCGAAGCGGCTCGGCGCGATCGGCATGGCCGAGCACCCCAACCAACGCTTCCACATAGGCCTCGAACGCTGCCGTCCCGTCGCCTTGCAACTCGCCCATCGCCCCCGCTCACGTCCGTGAATCGGCAGCCTATCAAGTTCCGGAAGCTCGCGAATCCCCCATTTCTCGGCTTTGTGACTCAGTAAGATTAGGGCGTCGCGGAGTTTCGAAGCAGAGGCTGCGGATGCGACCGCATCCGAATTGCCTCAGTGCCTACATGCTGCTGGGCTTAAACGACCAACGTGTTGCGCGAAGTAATCTCGGATTGCGTAAAAA
>JALYFY010000108.1 GCA_030777385.1 Pseudomonadota bacterium
TGATCTTCGGAAGCAGGGATCCGTTTCCCGCGATGTCGACCTCCACCACTCGGTCGATGCCGTGCCCGCCTGTGATCTCGCGGACCCGGTCGGGCACCGCTTCGGTCCGGTAGTTGATCACCGCGTCAGCACCGGCCGCCCGGGCATGGCCCTCTTTTTCGGCCGAGCTCACGGTGGCGATCACCTGAGCGGCTCCAAGCAGCTTTGCCATCTGAATGGCGTAGTGTCCGACCGCTCCAGCACCGCCCGCGACCAGGATAATTTGGCCCTCAGGCGAACCATCTGTGGTGATTGCGCGATGAGCTTGTGTTTCGGCATGCAAATCTGACCCCGATTGAGGGGTGATCGGCATCCAATTTCGACCCCTCTTGTGTGTAGGCGAAGCTACCTGCTCCGAGGCTGGAGCGGGTGGGTCGGGAGATGCTGGTTGTGGAGACGATTGCGCGCATCCGACGCGAGTTTTTCGTCAAAGGCAAGTCGATCAAAGAGATCGTCCGCGAGCTAAAGGTCTCACGCAACACCGTGCGCAAGGTGCTACGCTCGGAGGCGACCAGCTTCAGCTACCAGCGCCAGGTCCAGCCCTTGCCGCGGCTGGCGCGCTGGAGGGACGACCTTGATCGCCTGCTGGTGACGAACGCCAGCAAGGTGGCCCGCGAGCGCCTGACCCTCATCCGGATCTTCGAGGAGTTGCGGGCCCTGGGCTACGAAGGCGGCTACGATGCCGTACGCCGCTACGCCCGGAACTGGCACTGCGAGCGCTCCGCTGCCACAGCGGATGCCTACGTGCCGCTTATCTTCGCGCCAGGCGAGGCCTATCAATTCGACTGGAGCCACGAGGTCGTTCTGATCAACGGCACGACTGTGGTGATCAAGGTCGCTCATATGCGACTGTGCCACTCGCGCATGCCGTTCGTGCGCGCCTATCCTCGCGAGAGCCAGGAGATGGTCTTCGACGCCCATGACCGGGCATTCGCTTTCTTCAAAGGGGCCTGCCAGCGCGGCATCTACGACAACATGCGCACCGCCGTCGAGGCGATCCTTATCGGGCGCGAGCGCACCTATAACCGCCGCTTTCTGCAAATGTGCAGCCACTACCTCGTCGAGCCGGTGGCCTGTACGCCAGCCTCAGGCTGGGAGAAGGGACAGGTCGAGAACCAGGTCGGCCTGGTGCGGGAGCGCTTCTTCACGCCGCGGCTGCGGGTCAAGAGCTACGACGAGCTCAACGCCTGGCTGCTCGACCGGTGTATCGCCTTCGCCAAGGCTCACAAGCACCCCGAGTTCCCGGACCAGACGGTCTGGTCCTGCTTTGAGAGAGAGCGGGCCCATCTTGTTCCCTACGCGGGCCGCTTCGACGGCTTTCACGCCGTCCAGGCATCGGTGTCCAAAACCTGTCTGGTTCGCTTCGACAACAACCGATACTCGGTCATGGCCAGTGCGGTCGGGCGCCCGGTTGAGATCCGCGCCTATGCTGAGCGCATCGAGATCCGCCAGGATGGCCGGGTGGTCGGCGAGCACCCGCGCTGCTTTGGCCGGGATCGGACCATCTACGATCCCTGGCATTATGTGCCGGTTCTGACCCGAAAGCCCGGGGCTCTCCGGAATGGGGCGCCGTTCAGGGACTGGGTACTGCCGGCTGCTCTGGAGCGGGTCCGCCGCAAGCTCATCACGGTGCGGGATGGCGACCGGCAGATGGTGGCGATCCTCACAGCGGTCTTGAGTGATGGCCTGGCTGCGGTCGAGGCTGCCTGTGCCGAGGCTCTCAGCCAGGAAGTCTATTCGGCCGACGTGGTTCTCAACATCTTGAGCCGCCATCGCGAGCCGGCTCTCCCGATCACGATCATGACCCCGGATGCCCTGCGGCTGCGGCAGGAGCCAGTGGCCGACTGCGCCCGCTACGATGCCTTGAGGAGGATGGTGCGATGATGGAGCGTTCCGAGATCCTGGCCGCCATGGGCCAGTTGAAGCTGTTCGGCATGAGGGCGGCCTTCGACGAGATCGTCACCACTGCCATCAAGCGCTCTCACGAGCCGCAGCGCGTCGTGGGGGATCTGCTGACGGCTGAGATGGCCGAGAAGCACGCCCGCTCGATCAAATACCAGATGACGTTGGCCAAGCTGCCCCTGGCCAAGGACGTCGAGGAGTTCGTCTTTGCCGACACCCCGATTAACGAGACCTTGGTTCGGGACCTGGCCGGCGGCGAGTTCCTTGCGCACCAGCGCAATGCGGTGCTCATCGGCGGCACGGGAACAGGCAAGACACATCTGGTAATCGCGATTGCACGGTCCTGCATCCGGGCCGGGGCACGAGGACGCTTCTACAACGTGGTCGATCTCGTCAACCGGCTTGAGGCGGAGACGCGCTCAGGCCGGCAGGGGCGGCTGGCCGATTACCTGACCCGGATAGACTTCGTGATCCTGGACGAACTTGGCTATTTGCCCTTTGCGCTTTCAGGTGGCCAGCTTCTATTCCACCTGATCAGCCGGCTCTACGAGCAGACTTCGATCCTCGTGACCACGAACCTCGCGTTTGGCGAGTGGCCGAGCGTGTTTGGGGATGCCAAGATGACAACCGCACTGCTGGACCGGCTGACCCATCACTGTGACATCGTCGAGACCGGTAACGAGAGCTGGCGCTTCAAGAACAGGGCCTGAGCCGTCCAGCCTCATAACCATCGCTCTGGCTTCGTCATCACGTGCGGGGTCAAAGTTCAAAGCCGATCCGGGGTCAATCTTCAGAGCTGATTGACAGCAAGGGCAGAGTAAGGACAATGGTGTCATTCTCATCCCTGACGCAGCCTCGCTATGCTGACCAGTCGCTGCCCTCATGGCTCGGATAGCGTCAGTGTCCAAGCTGTTGCGGCAGCTTTCTCAATGGCATCCGAGAGATCATGATCGGAGATGTGAAGGCGGTTGATGATGTCAGACCATCCATCC
>JALYFY010000109.1 GCA_030777385.1 Pseudomonadota bacterium
GCCCGCAGACGCTCGAAGTAAGGGCTGTCGCGGAGGATCACGGCGGTACCGCCGGGCTCGATCCCGGAGAAGATCTCGCCCTTGGCGTCCGCGATGGCCCAGATCGACCGGAAGAACTCGATATGCACCGGCTCGACGGTGGTGATCACCGCCACATGCGGGCGCACCATGCTGGTGAGCGGCAGGATCTCGTAGGCGTGGTTCATGCCGATCTCGAACACGCCGAATTCGGTTTCGCGCGGCATGCGGACAAGCGTCAGCGGCACGCCCCAATGGTTGTTGTAGGAGGCGACCGATGCGTGGGTTGCGCCTTGGGCGGAGAGCGCGAGGCGCATGGCCTCCTTCGTGCCGGTCTTGCCCACGGAGCCGGTGATCGCGACGATCTTGGCATTGGTGCGCTTGCGGGCAGCACGGCCGAGCTGGCGCATGGCCTCGAGCACGTCCGGCACCACGATGAGCCTGTCCGATTCTTCGAAGGCTGCGGCCTTGTCCTCGGAGACCACAGCGGCGGAAGCGCCCTTTTCCAGGGCGGCCGGGACGAAATCGTGGCCGTCATGCACGTCGCCCTTGATGGCGAAGTAAAGATCGCCCGGCTCAAGGGTGCGCGTGTCGATGGAGGCGCCGGTCGCCTGTGTAAAGCCCGCGCCCACGCGGGCGCCTGTGGCGGCGGCGATCTCGTCCAGTGTCCAAAGGGGCGCGTTCATCCCTGCCTCGCTGCAATCGCCGCCCGGACCTCGTCGTGGTCCGAGAACGGCAGGGTCCGGTCGCCGATGATTTGGCCCGTTTCATGGCCTTTGCCGGCCACGACCAGAATATCTCCGCTGCGAAGCTCGCTGACAGCCGTGCGGATGGCCTGCGCCCGGTCCCCGATCTCCCGGGCGCCACGGGCCGCTTTCATCACCTCGGCACGGATTGCCGCCGGATCCTCCGAGCGAGGATTATCGTCCGTGACGATGACCACATCCGCATTGTCGGCGGCGATGCGGCCCATGAGCGGGCGTTTGCCGCGATCCCGATCGCCGCCGCAGCCGAGGATGCAGAACAGCCGTCCTTTGACGAAGGGCCGCAGAGCGTCAAGCACATGGGCCAGCGCATCGGGCTTGTGGGCGTAATCGACGATGCAGATGGCTCCATCCACCTCGCCCACCTGCTCGAGGCGGCCTGAGACGCCCTTCAAGCGCTCGAAGCCTGCGAGAACCTCGGCAGCACGCTCATCGCCTTCGACCGCCAGCACGAGGCCAGCGGCAAGCAGCGCGTTCTCCACCTGGAAAGCTCCGAGAAGCGGCAAGGTGGTGCGGATGATTTTGCCGAACGCCTCGACCGTCAGCGCCTGTGTGAACCCTTCGGCGCGCGCTTCGACGAGACGCAGGGTCTCGCCCATGCTGCCGGTGGTCATAAGCTTCAGGCCGCGGTCGCGCACGCCCTGCAGGAACACGTCTGCATAGGGCCCATCGGCATTGATGATGGCAGGTGCATCGGCCGGCAGCAGGGTGTCGAACAGACGCAGCTTCGCGGCCGCATAGGCCTCGGTGGTGGCATGGTAGTCGAGATGATCGCGGCCGAGATTGGTGAAGCCCGCAGCATGCAGGCCCACGCCATCGAGCCGGCGCTGGTCGATGCCGTGCGAGGAGGCTTCCATGGCAAGGCGGGTGACGCCATCCTTCGCCAACCTGTCGAGGCTTGCATGCAGAGAAATCGGATCGGGTGTTGTGAGCGAACCGTAGGCTCTGCCGTCCGACGTGATGACGCCGAGGGTGCCGACGCTTGCCGATTTGTAGCCCAGCGCGGCAAAGAGCTGACGTGTGAAATCGGCCACCGAGCTCTTGCCGCTCGTGCCCGTGACGGCGACAACCTTCTCCGGCTGACCAGGGTAGAAGCGCGAAGCCGCAAGAGCGAGGGCACGCCGCACATCGCTCACCTGAATGTAGGCAACGTGACCCGGCAGGTCCGACGGACGTTCCGCCTCGCCGGCAATGGCAACGGCGCCCGCTGCCGCCGCCTGCGGCACGAAGCTCATGCCGTCGACCTTCGTGCCGGGCACGGCAAAGAACAGGGTGCCGGGCTCCACCTTGCGGCTGTCCGAGGCAATCTTTGCAATCGAGAGGGAAGCGTGCTCGTGAGCCTGCACTTCAGCGATGAGGCTACCAAGTTGAATGTTTTGCGTGGTCATCGGTTGCTGCCCCATGCGCCGAGGCGCGACATCAGGGGGAAGGGTTGGGCCGGCGGCTCGAAGCGCGGCGGCACGCCGAGCAGCGGCGCCACGCGCTCGATGACGTTGCCGGTGACCGGGCCTGCGTTCCAGCCGGCCGTCGAGAAGCCATAGGTGCCCTCGACCGCCTGCGGCTCGTCCATGATGGTAAGAAAAACATACTTCGGCTTGTCGGCCGGCACCACTGCCGTGAAGGTGGTGAAGTTCTTGTTCTTGGCGTAGCGGCCGTTGATCACCTTCTCGGCGGTGCCGGTCTTGCCGCCGACGAAGAAGCCCGCGATGGAGGCGGAGCCCGCAGAGCCTTCAGGCGTGGATGCGTTGAGGCGCATGATATAGCGCATCGCCTCGCTCGTCTCGGGCTTCAGCACCTGCAGGGCATTCTGGCGGGCCTCAGCCTCGGTGCGCTTCAGGAACGTTGGCTTGATCATGACGCCGCCGTTCACCAGCGCGCCAACCGCCGAAAGGGCCTGAAGCGGCGCGACGGCTAGTCCGTGGCCGAACGCGATTGTAATCGTGTTGAGCTCACCCCAGCGCGGCGGAATGATGGGCAGGGCCGTTTCCGGCAGTTCCGTCTCAAGGCGCTCAAGCTGACCCATCTTGCGCAGGAAGGCCTTGTGCCCCTCAACGCCGATGCCGAGCGCCATGCGCGCCGTGCCGATATTGGACGAATGAACGAACACTTCCGGCGTGGTGAGAACGCGGCGCGTCGGATGATAGTCACCGATGGTGAAGCGGCCATAGCGCAGGCCGGCTCTCGCGTCGAAGGTCGAGTTGATGTTGTACTTGCCGGAGTCGAGCGCCATCGCAACCGTGAGGGCCTTGAAGGTCGAGCCCATCTCGAACACGCCCACATTGATGCGGTTGATCCGGTCTTTGTCCAATGCATCGACAGGGTTGTTGGGATCATAGTCCGGCAGCGAGACGAGGGCGATGATCTCGCCCGTGTTCACGTCGAGGATCGCGCCTGCGGTAGCCTTGGCCTTGAACTTCGCCATTCCCTTCTGGAGCTCGTCGCGCAGGGCATGCTGCACGCGCAGATCGAGCGAGAGCTGGATGGGCTTCAGATCGGCGGCGGAGATGTTGAAGCCCGCGCCGTTCAGGTCCTGCAGGCCCATGCTGTCGATGTATTTCTCGATGCCAGCGATGCCCACATTGTCCACGTTGGCAAAGCCGAGCACGTGAGCAGCCGCCTCGGCATTCGGGTAGACGCGCTTGTTCTCGGGCAGGAAGCCGACACCGGGGATGCCGAGGCGATGCACTTCCGCCTGCTGGCGCGGGGTGATCTCGCGCTTGACCCAGACGAAGCCCTTCTTGGTGCCGAGCTTGTTGCGCAGATCGGTGGCGTCGAGATCAGGCAGCACGGCGGTCAGCAGCTCGACCGCTTCGTCCTTGTCGATGATGTTGCGCGGCTCCGCGAACACGGACACCATCTTCACGTCGGTTGCCAGCACGTCGCCGTTGCGGTCGACGATGTCGGGGCGCGCTGCGGAGATCTCGGACGAAGCTGCGCGACGCACCTCGCTCGTGGTCTCGCTGGTAAGAGCCAAGTGAATGAGCCGCCCGCCGATCAGGCTGAAGAGGCCAACGAAGCAGACGGCCGCAAGGCCCACGCGCGACGTGCTCTTGTCGACGCGCAGGCGAAACAGCTCGCGGGCGTGGCCGAGCACGGTACGTTTTGAAGGGAAGCTCTTACCCTGCAATGCGGTTCTGGTCTCTTGCAACACGAGGCTCACCGTTTCGGGGTTTGGGTCGTCGGGGTGCGGACGTCGGAGGTCTTATCCTTCGGCGTTGCCGTGGGCCCAAGAAGGCCGAGGGCTTCGAGCTTGCGGCCGATTTCGTCCTCGCGCGACGGACGGTTCGGCAGGTCGGACAACCGAGCGAGCTGCTGGATCTTCAAAGCCTGAAGATCGAGATGCTTATCTGCAGCCTCCTGAAGGCGGTCGGGACGGTCGAGATACTGCCACTCGGCCTGCAGGACCGCGATGGCCTCTCGCTCGCGCTGCACCTTGGATTTGAGCTTGGCCACCTGCTCGGAATAATAGAGCGTGTCGTACTTGATCGAGTAGGCATAACCTGCCGACGCGATGAGAACCGAGATGGCGATGATGTGAAGCAGACGGATCACCGGCGCCCTCCCCGTTTTTCAGCTGTTTGCGGCAGTTCGGCCAGCATGGTGATGGCGCTCAACGGCTCCTGCGGCGGCGTGTCGGTGCGGGCGCCTGCCCGGAGCTTTGCCGAGCGTGCGCGCGGGTTGCGGGCCATCTCCTGCTCGCTCGGGCCGACCGGCCCTCTGGTGATTGTATCGAAGGTCGTTTCGGGAGCAGCAGCCGTGGGCAGGTGGCGCGAGCTCGTGGCGGCGCGTCCGGTGCGGGCGGCGAAGAACTGCTTGACGATGCGATCTTCGAGGGAATGGAACGTCACGACCACCAGGCGGCCGCCAGGTGCGAGAATGCGCTCGGCCGCATGCAAGGCGCGCACCAATTCCCCAAGCTCGTCATTGACGGCGATGCGAAGACCTTGGAACACGCGCGTTGCGGGATGAATGCCGCCGGGCTCCTGCCGGATCAGCGAGGCCACCAGATCGGCGAGCTGCCGCGTGGTCTCGAAAGGCTGGCGCCGCCGCATCTCGATGATGGCGCGGGCCACCGCGCGGGCACGCCGCTCTTCCCCGTAATGATAGAAGATGTCGGCGAGTTCGGCCTCGGAGGATTCGTTGACGAGATCGGCCGCGCTGGGCCCATCCTGCTCCATGCGCATATCGAGCGGACCCTCGTTGCGGAACGAGAAGCCCCGCTCGGCCTGATCGAGCTGCATGGACGATACGCCGATATCGAGCACCACGCCGTCGACACTCTCGAACCCTTGCAGGCGCGCGAGTTCATCAAGATCGCCGAAGCGCCCGGGCACGAGCATCAGGCGCTTCTTGAATTTGGCAGCAAGCGAAGCCCCACCCGCAATCGCATCGGGATCGCGGTCGATGGCAACAACCTTGTTTTGCGGATGGCCGTCGAGAATGGCGCGCGTGTAGCCGCCGGCACCGAACGTGCCGTCTATGAACGTGCCGCCGCGCTTGACATCAAGCGCCGTGCAGACCTCCGCCAGGAGAACAGGAACGTGACGGGTCGGTCCGCCAGCGGCTCCGGCTCCTGGGCCGTCGCCGCGTCCCATCATCGTTCCCGCACTCCTGGTGAGGTGTTCTGCACTAACCGTGGCTCCATGATACGGGCTCCCAAAGCCTTCTTCAGGTCTCGGACCTTCGTGCGCGCCTCCTCCAAGTGCGCACGGAAGCGCTCGGGCTCCCAAATCTGGAACTTGTGACCGAGTCCGACGAACGTCACCGTATCGCCGATCCCGGCATGGACTTTCACCATATCCGTCAGGATGACACGCCCCTCCGGATCGACCTTGAGAATCTCGCTGGTTCCGAACAACGCCGTCGACAGCTGATCCCGTTCGTCCGAATAGGGCGACAGCGTCGACAAGAACGCATCGATCTCGTTCAGAAGAACATTGCCGCCTGCGTCCAGAGCCTGCGCGTCCAGCGCCGGATGTACGTAGAGACCCTCGAATCCATCCCTGGCCAACACGGCCCGGAAGGATGCGGGGATCGAGACGCGACCCTTCGAATCCAACTTGTTGGTGAAATTGGACACGAAGCGGTTCATTGGCCGCAGCTCGCAAGCTCCTGATTGTCAGCCCCCCGGCAGATCGTGA
>JALYFY010000110.1 GCA_030777385.1 Pseudomonadota bacterium
GGCCTATGCGCATCAGGGCTGGTATCTGCAGCGCCGATACGATCTCGAAGGCTGGGCCGCCCTTGTGCTGAAGCGGGGCAGCCTTCACGCGCGGCCCCGCCTGGAATCCCTTTGAGGCGGCTTACTCGGCCATCACGCCGGGATAGCGCTTGGCGAGGTCCCTGCGGAGCTTGAGGGTGTCGACCCAGACTTCGCGGGCGATCTTCATGAGGGTGACGATGATCATGGTCTTTGCTCTTTTCTCTCTGCGAACGTGCAGTTTTCAGATCTTGACCGGCAGGTCGCTGTCCTGCGTCAAAAAAAGCCCCGAGTGATCCTGCCTGCGGCCAAGATCCTTGAGGAAAGCCTCGTGGCGGTGGAGTTCCCGCAGGGCGTCTCTCGCGCGGCTTTCCGCAAGTGCCCGGACGAGGCCCTTGGCCAGCAGCGAAAGCCTGGATGGGGCTCGAACATCGCCGGCGAGGGCAGAGGCGAAAGCGGCTATACTCATGGACTCATCTCCAACAGGCCGGCGTTGAGTCCCTTCAGCGTTCCTCTTTGTCGTTGATAGGAAGGTAGAGATCGGCAGGCTTGGCCGGTAGGGGAGCTTGGCGCATGTGAGCCATGCGGATGAAGCATCACGTCGTTAGGATCAGTTAACGTTCAGGCATGGAGTGCATAGATGAAGTGCAGAATGCCCGCACATGAAGCAGGCCATCAGGCAGGGTTTTGCCAGTAAGGAAACCGTGGCCATCCGGCGGAAAACCGGTTCCCACCCGCGGTGAAAATGCTCTAGCGTGTCGCCCTTCCGATCCTTGACTCCCGGTGCTTCCCGCAATGGCCCAATTCCAGTTCTTCGACGACACCACCTCCCCCTCCCAGGGTCCCTTGCATGTGGCCAGGCTGCGAACCGAGATGGCCCGCCGGGGCCTCGACGGCTTCATCGTGCCCCGGGCAGACGAGCACCAGGGAGAATACGTGCCGCGGAGCGCAGAGCGGCTGTCGTGGCTCACCGGCTTCACGGGTTCGGCCGGCACGGTGGTCGTCCTCCAGGACAAGGCGGCTCTTGTGGTTGACGGGCGCTACACCGTGCAGGCTGCGGAGCAGGTGGACACGTCCGTCATCACGCCGGTGCAACTGGCCGAGATGTCGCCGGAGGATTGGATTGCCGCGAACCTGCCGGAGGGTGGAATCCTGGCCTACGACCCGTGGCTTCACACCCAGGACGGGCTGAAGCGGCTGGAGCAGGCAGTACAGCGGGCCGGAGGCAAGCTTGACCCGGTGGACATGAACCTGATCGATGTGATCTGGATCGACCGCCCTGCCCCGCCGCAGGCCCCGGTGCGGCCCCATCCTCTCGAATATGCAGGGGAGGACGCTGCCTCGAAGCTGGAGCGGATCCGCCAGAAAATGACCAGCGCCAAGCTCGACGCTCTCGTGATCTCCGATCCGCACAATCTCGCCTGGGCCTTCAACCTGCGCGGCGGCGACGTGGGCCATACGCCCCTGCCCCTGGGCTACGCGGTCCTGCCCAGGGAGGGCCGGGCGAGTCTCTTCTTCGACCCTGCCAAGGTGACGAACGAGGCCGGCGCCGCCGTGGGCGACCTTGCGGATTTCGCGCCGATCAGCGCGTTCCCGGAAGCCCTCGACAATCTTGGCCGCAAGGGCGGCAAGATCCGCGTCGATTCCGCCACTGGCGCCGTCGCCTTGATCCGCCGCATCGAGGCGGCCGGCGGCACGGTCGATGGAGGAGCCGATCCCATCGCCCTGATGAAGGCGGTGAAGAATCAGGCGGAGATCGCGGGCTCCCGCGCCGCCCACCTGCGGGACGGGGTGGCGGTCGCCCGCTTCCTCGCCTGGCTCGACCGGGAGGCCCCGCGCGGCGGCCTGACGGAGATCGACGCCGTCGAGGCCCTTGAGGCCTTCCGCGTCGAGACCGGGGCGCTCAAGAACATCTCGTTCCCAACCATCTCCGGGGCCGGCCCCAATGCCGCCCTACCCCATTACCGGGTCACCACCTCCAGCAACCGGCGGATCGAGACGGACCATATCTTCCTGGTGGACTCAGGCGCGCAATACGAGGACGGCACCACCGACATCACCCGCACCATTATTGTGGGCGAGCCGACAGCGGAGATGAAGGACCGCTTCACCCGCGTCCTGAAAGGCCATATCGCCATCGCGCAGGCGGTGTTCCCGAAGGGCGTCACGGGGGCGCAGATCGACGCCTTCGCCCGCAAGCCCCTCTGGGAAGCTGGGCTCGATTTCGACCACGGCACGGGACACGGCATCGGCAGCTATCTCTCCGTGCATGAGGGGCCGCAGCGCATCGCAAAGACCGGACATACGCCGCTCAAGGTCGGCATGATGCTGTCCAACGAGCCGGGCTTCTACAAGCCGGGGGCCTACGGCATCCGCACCGAGAACCTGATCCTGGTGGAGCCCCGCACCATCCCGGGTGGCGACCGCGAGATGCTGGGCTTCGAGACCCTCACCTTCACGCCCATCGACCTGCGCCTGGTGGAGCCCTCGATCATGACCGCCGACGAGATCGCGTGGCTCAATGC
>JALYFY010000111.1 GCA_030777385.1 Pseudomonadota bacterium
CTCTCCGGCTTCGAACAGGGCCTTGAGGCCGTGCCGGTATGTCGGATAGCGCAGCGTCACGCCCAGCTCCGTCTTGATACGGGTGTTCCGAACGCGCTTGTTGTCCTCGTAGAAGGCCCGCGCCATCGGCGTCTGCTCGGCCTCGTCGTAGGGCACTTCCGGCGGAGGGGAGACGCCCAGCAGCTCCGCCGCATAGGCGATCACATCCTGCGGCGGGCCGGGCTCGTCGTCGGCCACGTTGTAGACGGCGCTTCGGCTCGGGTGCTCGAGCGAGGCTTTCAGAACCCCCGCGATGTCGGCCGTATGGATCCGGTTGAACACCTGCCCCGGCTTGACGATGCGCTTGGCCGTGCCGTCGGCCACCTTCAACAGGGCATTGCGGCCGGGACCATAGATGCCGGCAAGCCGAAAGACCTGCACGGCGAAGGGAGCCTTCTCCCCGAGCTCGAGCCATTGCCGCTCGGCGGCGATGCGGTGGCGGGCGCGGGCGCTTGCCGGGTTGGGCGGCGTGGCTTCATCCACCCACCCTCCATCCGCATTGCCATAGACGCCCACCGTCGAAAGATAACCAACCCAGCGCAGGCGGGGAGCCACCGCGACGGCCTCGTGAAAATGCTTCAGTACGGGATCGGTCTCATCGGTCGGGGGCACCGAGATGAGCAGAGCATCCGCACGAGAAAGATGTTCGAGGATCTGAGGGTCGAAGCCTGCGCCGTCGAACCGGCATGCCTTGATGCCTGCCTCCGCCAGTCTCCGTACCTTGTCGGCTGAGCGGACTGTGCCGCACACCTCCGTGAACCCTTCCCGATAGGTTTGGATGAACTGCTGGGCCGTATAGCCGAGCCCGAAGACGAACAGGTTCACGAGATCAAATACCGCTGACGATCACAAAAGCCGGACAGACCCTAGCGATCCCGAGGAGGTGCAGCAACCGCCTTGATCCAACAGTGGGAGGCTTGCTCAGGTGACGAGCTTTGCGCAATAACGTCTGGCCGAACGGACGGGGAGGCGCGGCTGACTCGGTCCCGCTTCCTAATCAACTCTGGCAGAGAGGTCACCCATGATCCTGACCAACCAAGACATGGTCGAGCTGGTCGCCTTCCGGCGCAAGCTCCACAGCATGCCTGAGCTGTCACGGGAAGAGGCGCAGACTGCGCGCGAGGTTCAGGCCTTCCTGAAATCCACCGGCCCGGACCGGATCATCACGGGCCTCGGCGGCCACGGTGTTGCGGCCATCTATGACAGCCGTGAACCCGGCCCGACCGTCCTGGTGCGCTCGGAGCTCGACGGGCTTCCGATCGAGGAGATCTCCGACGCGCCCCACCGCTCCGCCACCCCCGGGAAGGGGCATCTGTGCGGGCATGACGGGCACACGGCCATCCTCGCCGGTCTGGCGCGGGCCCTCGGCCGCCAGCGTCCGCAGCGCGGCCGGGTGGTTCTCATGTTCCAGCCTGCGGAAGAGGATGGATCGGGAGCGGCGGCCGTCGTGGCGGACCCGAGGTTTCGCCAGATTGCCCCCGATTACGCGTTCGCCCTGCATAACCTGCCGGGCCTGCCGTTCGGCAAGGTTGCGCTCGCTGACGGGCCGGTCAATTGCGCCTCGAGGGGCATGCGGATCGTGCTCTCCGGCAAGACCGCTCATGCGTCCATGCCGGAGACCGGGGTTTCCCCGGTGAATGCGGTTGCCGATCTGATGCCGTCCCTGACGGCTCTCGGGTCCGGCGGCCCCATGGACGAGGGTTTCGCCATGGTCACCGTCACCCACGCGAGGATCGGCGAAGCGGCCTTCGGCGTTGCTCCAGGGCGAGCCGAGATCTGGGCGACGCTGCGCACGCTCACCGACGCCGGCATGGAAGATCTCTGCGTCAAGGCCCAGCATCTGGTGCTGAGCCGCGCGAGGGAGCAGGGCTTGGGCGTCGAGATCGCCTATGACGACATCTTCCATCACTGCGAGAACGCGCCCGAAGCGGTGGCGCAGCTGCAGAAAGCGCTCGAGGCGGAGGGCGTGCCCTATGATGGCGGCAATCTCCCCATCCGCGCCTCGGAGGATTTCGGACGCTTCGGAAAGTCGGCTGCAGCAGCGATGTTCTTCCTCGGCGCGGGCGAGAAGCATCCCGCCCTGCACAACCCCGACTACGACTTCCCGGACGACCTGATCGGAATCGGCGCCCGGGTGTTCATGCGGACCATACGGAATCTGCTCGGATAGAGAGCCTGCCGCTTCTAGAGCGGCAGATTGCGAAGCGACGACACCGCCATCATCACGCCGCGCAGCTCGGCAAGGCCCCTGAGGCGGCCGATGGCCGGGTAGCCCGGGTGAGTGGGCTTGCCCACGTCGTCCAAGAGTTCGTGCCCATGGTCCGGGCGCATGGGAATGCGCCAGTGCGTGTCGCCGGCGTTCTTCCGGCGGCTCTGCTCCTCCAGGAGCACGGTGACGAGGGCGACCATGTCCGTATCGCCGCCAAGATGATCCGCTTCCATGAAGGAGCCATCCTGTTCCTTCGCAACATTGCGCAGGTGAGCGAACCAGATGCGGTCTGCGAAGCGCTTTGCAATGGCAGGCACGTCGTTGGCGGGGTTGGCCCCAAGCGAACCGGAGCAGATCGTGAGCCCATTTGCGGGCGAATCCACGGCATTGAGAATGAAGGCGATATCCTCTGCGTTGGATACGATGCGCGGCAAGCCCATGAGCGGGCGCGGAGGATCGTCCGGATGGATGCACATGCGGATCCCCACCTCTTCGGCGGTCGGGATCACCTCTTGCAGGAAGCGTGCGAGATTCTCGCGTAGGCCAGCGGTGTCGATGTTCCGGTAGCGGTCGAGCATCACGCGCAGGCCCGGAATGTCATAGCGGTCGTAAGCACCGGGCAAGCCCGCCATGATGTTGGAGAGCAGCTTGCGCCGGTCGGCTTCCGACGAACGGTCATACCACTCCCGCGCGCGGGCCAGCACCTCGGGCGATTGTTCGTCCTCGGCGCCAGGGCGTTGAAGCATGAAGCAGTCGAAGGCCGCATATTCATGCGCGTTGAAGCGCAGGGCCGTCCCGCCGCCGGGAAGAGGGTGGGCGAGTTCGGTGCGGGTCCAGTCGAGCACCGGCATGAAGTTGTAGCACACCGTCGTGACCCCGCATTCGGCGAGGTTGCGCAGGGACTGGCGGTAATTGTCGAACAGGGGCGTGAGGTCGCCTTCGCCGATCTTGATGCTCTCATGGATCGGCAGGCTCTCGACTACGCTCCACCGGAGGCCCAGGGAAGCGTCGGCTGTGATCATCGCCTTGCGCTTCTCGATCTCCTCGATGCTCCAGACAACCCCATAAGGAATGTGATGTAGGGCGGTCACGATCCCGGTCGCGCCGGTCTGACGGATGTGGGGAAGCTGAACGACATCGTCAGGTCCGAACCAACGCCAGGTCTGTTCCATGGGGTCACCTCACAGGATATGGCCGATCTCAAGCGTCGGCTTTTCGGTTGAACTCTTGTGGCTGCTTACATCACCGCGCCGATCTGCCAGGGCAGGAACTCGGCATCGCCGTAGCCGAGCACCTCGGACTTCGAGCGCTCGCCCGAGGCGACCCTGAGAATCGCCTCGAAGATTTCCTGTCCCTTGTCGGCGATCGACGCGCCGTCCAGGATATCGCCGCAGTTGATGTCCATGTCGTCGATCATCCGGCGATAGATCTCGCTGTTGGTGGCAAGCTTGATGGAAGGCGTGGGCTTGCAGCCATAGGCCGAGCCGCGCCCGGTCGTAAAGCACAGAACGTTGGCGCCGCCCGCCACCTGTCCCGTTGCGGAGACGGGATCGTAGCCGGGCGTATCCATGAAAACGAACCCCTTGGACGTGACCGGCTCGGCATAGCGATAGACGCCGGTGAGCGTGGTCGTGCCGCCCTTGGCGGCTGCACCCAGAGACTTCTCGAGGATCGTGGTGAGGCCGCCCGCCTTGTTGCCGGGAGACGGGTTGTTGTTCATCTCGCCCCGGTTGCGGGCGGTGTACTCCTCCCACCAGCCGATCAGGTCGACCAGCTTCTCGCCGACCTCGCGGGTTGCCGCGCGGCGGGTCAGGAGATGCTCGGCGCCGTAGATCTCCGGCGTCTCGGACAGAATCGCCGTGCCGCCATGGCGAACCAGGATATCCACCGCAGCCCCGAGAGCCGGATTGGCCGTGATGCCGGAGTAACCATCGGAGCCGCCGCATTGCAGGGCGAGCATCAGCTCGGAGGCAGGCACCGTCTCACGCCGGGCGCTGTTGGCGAGCGGAAGCATATCGCGGATCGCCTCAAGGCCCTTCTCGACGGACTTCCTCGTGCCGCCGGTGTCCTGAATCGTCAGGCTGCGGAAGGTGTCGCTCTCCTGGATGTTGTAGACCTCTTTCCAGCGGTCGATCTGAAAGACCTCGCACCCTAAGCCCACCATCAGCACGCCCGCCATGTTGGGATTGGACGCATACCCCCACTGGGTGCGCTTGAGGATATCGGCTCCCTCGCCCTTCAGGTCCATGCCGCAGCCGGTGCCGTGCACGAGCGGGATGACGCCGTCGATGTTCGGGTAGTCGTCGAGAAGCCCGGAGCGCTCCACCTCCCGTGCGATGAAGCGGGCGACGGAGGCGGAACAGTTCACGCTGGTAAGGATCGCCAGGTAGTTGCGGGTGCCTACCTTGCCGTTCTGGCGGCGAAAGCCCTGGAAGGTGGCTTGAGCCTCGACCGGCAGGATCGTCTCGGATCGCGCGTCTTCGGCGAAGTGGTAGTCGCGGGCAAAAGCGTGCATCTCCACGTTATGCTCGTGAAGCCATTCGCCCGCCTCGACCGGCTTGGACGCAAAGCCGATGATCTGACCGAACTTGAAAATCGGTTCACCCACAGAGATGGGAGCCAGCGCAATCTTGTGGCCACGGGGCACGCGGTCCCTTGCGGTGACGCCATGCAGGATCGATCCGGGCATGATGGGGTCGACGGCGACAGCAAGATTGTCGTTCTCGTGGAGGCGCACGGTCCGGGGCGCCAGGGAGGGTTTGTCCAACATAATTTTTTCCTTCCAGCACCACTCTCGCCTTTGGCAGGCGAGGGGGCTCAGGCAATAAGAACTTCCGGCGACGTCTCGGTCTCCGGTTCGAAAAGGTCTGGATATTGTGAGGCGAGTTCCGGCAGCGAGCGCAGGATTTCGCTCAGGTGCTGATGCATCGCCTGCTCGGCCGCAGCCGGGTCCTTCGCCTTGATGGCATCCACGATGATCACATGCTGCGCGAGCACGGCGTGGCGGGGCAGGGCCTTGGTCATGTCGAGAAACCGCACCCGGTCCATCTGAGGCTTGATGTCTTAGATCTTCTGCCAGGCGGCAGGCCGCCCTGCCGTCTCGGCCAGAAGACGATGGAACTCCTCATCGAGGGATAGAAATTCCTCCGTTGAAGCGGAGCGCTGCGCGCGTCGCTGGCGGCTGAGGCTGGCGTTCAGCTCGGCGATCATGACAGGAGTGGCCTTTAAAGCTGCCTCGCGCACCACCGCGCATTCCACCGCCTCGCGGATAAAGCGTGCATCCTCGACGCCGGCGCGGGAGATTTTCACCACCTGCGTGCCCCGCTGCGGCAGCACCCGCACGAGACCGGCCTCGCTGAGCTTGATCAGGGCCTCCCGCACAGGCGAGCGGCTGACCCCGAACCGCTGGGCGAGATCCTGCTCCGACAGCATCTCTCCAGGGGAGATCTGCATGCTAACGATGGCCTGACGGAGCGCGCGCGTGACCTGCCGGGCCATAGGCTCCCGGCTGACATCGAGCTTCGCGAGGGGTGTTCCATTAGTCATAAGTGGCACACTACCATACTAGTAGACCATTGCAAAGGATCAGCGTTCGATTTAAGGTCCTTGGTAAGAGGCGCCTGAAACCAGCCGAAGAAGGTGGGCGGAAGGGCCAAGGGAGAACGCCATGCTGATCCATCCGGACCGGCTGTTTCCGGTAGATCCTGCTGCCCGTGATGTGGCCCGCAGGCTCTATGGGGGCATTCAGGACCTGCCCATCATCTCGCCGCACGGCCACACCGATCCCCGCTGGTATGCGGAGAACGAGCCGTTCCCGGATCCGGCAACGCTCTTCGTCATCCCCGACCACTACATCTTTCGCATGCTGTACAGCCAGGGCGTGCGGCTCGAAGACCTCGGCATTCCGACGAAGGATGGCGGTCCTGTCGAGCGCGACCCGCGGGCGATCTGGCGTCGCTTTGCGGCCCATTATCATCTCTTCCGCGGCACGCCCACGCGGGCGTGGCTCGATCACACCTTCGCAACGCTCTTCGGCTTCACCGAGCGACTCTCGTCCGGCAATGCGGACGCCTATTACGACCGGATCGATGCGGCCCTACGGACGCCCGAGTTCCGGCCCCGCGCCCTCTTCGAACGCTTCCGCATCGAGGCTATCGCCACGACCGAAAGCCCGCTCGACCCGCTGAAGCATCACGAAACGATCCGCCAGTCGGGCTGGAAGGGCAGGGTCCTCACGGCCTACAGGCCCGATCCGGTGGTCGATCCCGACTTCGAGGGCTTCAGGGAGAATCTCGCCCGGTTTGGCGAGATCACCGGCTGCGATACCCTGACCTGGAGCGGCTATCTGGAGGCGCATCGCAAACGGCGCGCGTTCTTCCGCCAGTATGGCGCAACCTCCACCGATCACGGCCACCCCACGGCCCGCACCGCCAACCTGTCTGGGGCGGATGCCGAGGCCCTGTTCCGCCGCGTTTCGACAGGGGATGCTCGCGCGGACGATGCGGAGTTGTTCCGGGCCCAGATGCTGACCGAGATGGCGGCCATGAGCGTCGAGGACGGCATGGTCATGCAGATCCATCC
>JALYFY010000112.1 GCA_030777385.1 Pseudomonadota bacterium
TCTCGCAGGTGATCACGCCCGCCCTCACGGTTCATGCCGGCTTCGAATGGACCAACTGGAGCGTGCTCGAGACGCCGCTGGTTGTCGGGCCGGGAGGCACGATCGTCACCGATCTTCCGCTCAACTACGACGACGGCTTCTTCTACTCCCTCGGCTTCGACTACAGGCTGACCGATCAGCTGACCCTGCGCGCCGGCGTGGCCTACGAGGAGTCGCCGATCGATACGGAAGTTCGTTCCACCCGCCTGCCTGACAACGATCGCATCTGGGCCTCGGTCGGCGCCAGCTATCAGTGGAACAACAAGCTGTCGTTCGACATCGCCTATACGCACATCTTCGCGAAGGAGACGGATATCCGCATCCTTCCAGGTCACCAGGACTACGAAGAAGGCCTGCCCTTCGTGGCCGATGTGGACTCGGCCGTGGATATCGTGTCGGTTGGCCTGCGCTACCGCTGGGACGACCCGCAGGTTGCGATCCCGGCAGCTCCCATCGTCCGCAAGTACTGATCAGACTATCCAGACAAGCGAAAGGCCGGCTTTATGCCGGCCTTTCTTTTTGCCTTGTGTGAATGGGGTGCGGGCTTACGACTTCGCCAGAACGTAGGATCCCGGCGCATCGCCGAGCGGCTCCAGCTTGCCGCCTCCGGGCTCCCGCGCCGCTACCATTTTGGGGGCCTGGGCCTTGACCCAATCGAACCAGTAGGGCCACCAAGAGCCGGCGGTTTCCGAGGCTTGGCTCAGCCACTCCTCCAGCTCGCCCTCGATGGGTCCACCGGTCCAGAACTGGTACTTCGGCTTGCTTGGAGGATTGACGACGCCTGCGATATGGCCCGAGCCGGCCATAACATAATCGACCGGACCGCCGAATGCCTTGGAGCCCAGGAACACCGAGCGGGCAGGGGCGATGTGATCTTCCTTCGTGGCCAGGTTGAAGATCGGCACCTTCACCTTCTTGAGGTCCAGCTTCACGCCGGCAAGCTCCATCTCGCCCTTGGCAAGCTTGTTCTCGAGGTAGCAGTTGCGCAGGTAGAAGGCGTGGTTTGCTGCCGGCATCCGGGTGGAATCGGCATTCCAGTACAGCAGGTCGAACGGGAAGGGCGCCTGCCCCTTCATGTAGACATTGACCACATAAGGCCAGATCAGGTCGTTGGGCCGCAGCATGTTGAAGGCGTTGGCCATGCGCGAGCCTTCCAGGTAGCCGCGCTTGCTCATGCTGGCTTCGAGGGAGCGCACTTCGTCCTCACCGGCGAACACCTTCAGGTCGCCCGCATGGGTAAAGTCCACCTGCGCGGTGAAGAAGGTTGCGCTGTCGATGCGCTTGTCCCGCTTGGCTGCCATGTAGGCCAGCGTGGTGGCCAGCAGCGTGCCGCCGACGCAATAGCCGATCGTCGTCACCTTCTTCTCACCGGTCGCCTGCTCGATGGCGTCGAGCGCCGCGAAGATGCCCTCGCGCATGTAGTGCTCGAAGCCCTTTTCCGCGTGCTGCTCGGCCGGATTGACCCAGGAGATGCAGAAGACCGTCAGGCCCTGCGAGACCGCCCACCGGATGAAGCTTTTCTCCGGGTTCAGGTCGAGGATGTAGAACTTGTTGATCCAGGGCGGCACGATCAGGAGCGGCCGCTTGAGCACCTTCTCGGTCGTGGGAGCATATTGGATCAGCTCCATGAGCTCATTGCGGAAGATCACCTTGCCGGGAGTATTGGCGATGTTCACGCCGATCTTGAAGTTGCCGGGATCGGACTGGCGGATCTTCAGGCCGCCGCCGCCGGCTTCGATGTCCTCCGCCAGCATGGTGACGCCGCGCACCAGATTGGCTCCGTTCTCGCGTAAGGTTTCCCGGATGAGCTCGGGGTTGGTCAGGAGAAAGTTGGAGGGGGAAAGGGCGCTGGACAGCTGCTTGAGATAGAATTGGGCCTTGTGCCGGGTGCGCTCATCGAGCCCTTCCGCATTCTCCACAAGATCGTCGGCCCAGCGCGAGGAGATGAGGTAGGCCTGCTTCAGGAAGTCGAAGATGGGGTTTTCCGACCATTCCGGATCCTTGAAGCGGTTATCCTTAGGCTCGGGCTGTGCCACGGGCTCGGCCGGTTCGCCCTGCGCGCGCTTCAGGGTCGCGGCCCAGAGGCTCAGGAACTGTGTTCCGAGGCGGGATTGCGCTTCGAACGATTTTTGCGGGTCGGTCATCCAGGCTTCGGCCACGCGGCTGAGGGACTTGATCGCTTCCGAGGCGTCTCCCGTCGCCGGGGGCTGGCCTTCCTGAACGGGCTTGAGGTAGGCGGCTGCCGCCTTGCCGGCTCCTTCCACGAGCAGAGCCATGTTGCGGGAGAGTTCCTCGAAGTCCGGCGCAGGTCCTTGAGTCTTCTCTTCACCGTATGGCTTGTCCATAAGGCGATCTCCCTCTATCGCAGCAGCATTGCCCACGAGCGGTATTTCCGACATCTTAGCGCTCGGCCTGCTGGATTTGCCAGAGTCATGTTGCCATTCTTAGGTATCACAATGCGTACGAAGCCCCTTTCGATCCCTCGCGCACCGGCCCTTGCGCTGACAATCCTGTCCGCCCTCGGCGTTGCCGGCTGCAACGGCAGCTTCAATCCGGTCCGGGATGTGGCGACCGCGGTGGGCGCAGGCCCGAAGGTGGCCCAAACTCCCGATTTCGTTGCCCGCTCCAGGCCGGCCAATCTGGACTACATGCCCATCGGCACCGCGACGGACGGGCGCCCGACCCCGGCTCGCTCGGCGGCCGAGATCAAGGCTGCCGAGGCTGAGCTCGATGCGATCAGGACCCGGAACGAGGCTGCGGGCGCCGCAGCGGCCGAGGCAGGCAAGACGCCTCCTCCTGTGCCGGTCAGGCTCCCGGCCAACACGTCGCAGCAGACGCCCCAGAAGACGAATTCCAAGCGAACGCCATAGAATCTATACCGGGAACTCCTGATTCTGCCCGAGGACGAAAACCCATGTCTGATTTCTACCGGATCAAGCGCCTCCCGCCTTACGTCTTCGAGCAGGTCAACCGCATCAAGGCCGCCGCCCGTGCCAACGGGGCGGACATCATCGACCTCGGGATGGGCAATCCGGACCTTCAGGCCCCGCAGCATGTGATCGACAAGCTGGTCGAGACCGTGGGCAAGCCGCGCACGGACCGCTACTCGGCCTCAAAGGGCATTGGCGGCCTGCGCCGCGCCCAGGCCGGCTATTACGAGCGCCGCTTCGGCGTGAAGCTCAATCCAGACACGCAGGTGGTGGCGACGCTGGGCTCCAAGGAAGGCTTTGCCAACATGGCCCAGGCGATCACCGAGCCGGGCGACGTGATCCTCGTGCCGAACCCAAGCTATCCGATCCATGCCTTCGGCTTCCTGATGGCGGGCGGCGTTATCCGTTCCGTCCCGGCAGAGCCGACGCCGGAATTCTTTGTAGCCGCCGAGCGGGCCGTAAATCACTCGATCCCGAAGCCCGTGGCGCTCGTCGTCTGCTATCCTTCGAACCCGACCGCCTATGTGGCCTCCCTCGATTTCTATCGGGATCTCGTGGCCTTCGCGAAGAAGCATGAGCTGATCCTCCTGTCGGATCTGGCCTATTCCGAGGTTTATTTCGACGAGTCGAACCCGCCGCCATCCATCCTGCAGGTTCCGGGCGCCATCGACGTGGCGGTGGAGTTCACCTCCATGTCCAAGACCTTCTCCATGGCCGGCTGGCGCATCGGCTTTGCGGTCGGCAACGAGCGGCTCCTGGCGGCTCTCGCCCGGGTGAAGTCCTATCTCGATTACGGCGCCTTCACGCCGGTCCAGGTGGCAGCCACCGCCGCCCTGAACGGGCCGGAGGAGTGCATTCGCGAGATGCGCGCCGTCTACAAGCGCCGCCGCGACGTGATGGTCGATTCGTTCGAGAAGGCCGGCTGGACCGTTCCCGTCCCCACCGCCTCCATGTTCGCCTGGGTCCAGATCCCGGAGAAGTTCCGTTCCATGGGAAGCCTCGAATTCTCGAAGCTCCTGGTGGAGAAGGCCGACGTGGCGGTTGCCCCCGGCATCGGCTTCGGCGAGCACGGCGACGATCATGTGCGCATCGCCCTTGTGGAAAACGAGCAGCGCATCCGCCAGGCCGCGCGCAACATCCGCAAGTTCTTCGACAATGCGGACCAGACGCTCCACAACGTGGTGCCGATGGCGCGCAGGGGCTCATCGGCGGGCTGAAACGGCGCTTATGCCCACCGCAAGGTTTCCGGCCCACATGGACATGGAACCCAGGCAGTCGTAAAAGCAGCCCCGGATTTTCAAGGAGCTGCTGTTCGTGACACGTCCCCTTCGGGTCGGCATCGCCGGCCTCGGCACCGTCGGCGCATCGGTCATTCGCATTCTCGAGCGCCAGAACGAGGTTGTTGCCCAGCGCGGCGGGCGGCCCGTCCAGGTCGTGGCCGTCTCGGCCCGTGACAAGGGCAAGGACCGGGGCATCGACCTGTCCCGCTTTGCGTGGTTCGACAACCCTGTGGAGCTTGCCCGCTCAGGCGAGGTCGATTGCGTGGTCGAGCTGGTGGGCGGCGCCGACGGCACGGCCTTCGACACGGTGCAGACGGCCCTGCAGTCGGGCAAGCATGTGGTGACGGCCAACAAGGCACTGCTTGCCAAGCATGGCCTCATGCTTGCAAGGCTCGCCGAGGACAAGGGCGTGGCCCTGGCCTTCGAGGCATCGGTTGCGGGCGGCATCCCGGTCATCAAGACCTTGCGTGAGGCGTTGCCGGCCAACCGGATCTC
>JALYFY010000113.1 GCA_030777385.1 Pseudomonadota bacterium
CCGGGATGACGCTGTGCAATCCTTCGCCGGTTGCTTGCTCCTTCCAGAGGGGACATCTATCCATACCCCATGAGCATCCGCATCGCCTCCCTCCAGCGCTATCCCGTCAAGGGCCTCTCGCCCGAGACGCTGTCCTCCGTCACCCTTACGAAGGGCGACTACTTTCCCGGGGACCGGTTGTTCGCGATCGAGAACGGCCCGGCCGGCTTCGATCCGGCCAATCCGCAGCATCAGCCCAAGATCAAATTCCTGATGCTGATGCGCAACGAGAGCCTGGCGCGCCTGAGAACCCGCTACCTGGACGCGATCACCACCCTCTTCATCGAGGAAGGCCGACGCGAGGTGGCCCGCGGCGATCTCTCGACCCGGGAGGGGCGGCTGGCCATCGAGGCCTTCTTCCGCCGCTTCATGCCGAAGGAGCTGCGCGGCCCGCCGAAGGTGCTCGCAGCACCCGAAGGCTTCCGCTTCACGGATTCCCGGCGCGGCTATGTCTCGCTCATCAACCTCGCGAGCGTTCGCGCGCTGGAGAGCGTGGTCGGCGCACCTGTCGATGCCTTACGCTTTCGCGGCAACATCCATGTGGAGGGCCTTGCCCCGTGGGCGGAGTTCGATCTCGTCGGGCAGGTTCTGACCACGCCCGCGGGCGTGCGCCTGAAGGTCACCAAGCGCATCGAGCGGTGTGCTGCCACGAACGTGGATCCGGATACCGGGATCCGCGACCTGGAGATCCCGAAGAGCCTCATGCGGGCCTATGGCCATTTCGACTGCGGCATCTATGCGGAGGTGCTGAGCGGCGGCAGCATCGTCAATGGTGAGAGCCTTGAGCGGGAGCAGGCGGCGCTGGCTCTGTAGAAAATAGCCGCATCGCCTCTCCCATGCGGGCGGGGGAATGCCGCACGTGTCATCCTGAGAGGGTAGTTCGTCAATCTCTCGCCTCATCATTCGCCTCCCTTTCCGTCATGGCGGGGCGTGTCCCGGCCATTCCGATCAGGAAAAGCACGGCGCTCGACATCATTGGGATCACCGGCACAAGGCCGGTGATGACGTGAGGGGGCTGATGGATCTCGATGAGCCAAACTCTGGGGCTGAGCGGAGCGCGGGAAGGGGATCCACGATCAGGCTCAGCGCTATGGATTCCCTTCCCCTGCGATGGCTTTCGCCATCTCCGGCCGGGAATGACGGCGAGGTTGCGCCCCGGTGTCATCCCCGGCGAACGAAGTGAGGGAAGGGGATCCATAGGCCCGAGTTCCATCGTGGTTCCCCTTCCCGGCCTTCGGCCGCCGGGGATGACACCATTGTTCGCGCCGCATCCCGGCCAATAAAAAAGGGAGAGCCAAGGCTCTCCCTTTCATGATTTTCCCTTTTTGCCGGCTTACTCGGCGGCCGGGGTCTCGGCCGGATCGGGGATGAAGCCGCCGTTCTCGGCGTTGGCTGCGTCGATCATCTCCTGGCGGGTGCGGCGGCGGCGGCGCGGACGGGGAGCTTCCTCGTCATTGGCCGCTTCCTGCACGACCGGAGCTGCCGGGCGGATCTCCTCCTCAACCGAGACGGGAGCGGGGGTGCGAACCGGGTTGGTCAGGAAGGCCGGCAGGCTGGCCTGCTCGGGCGCATCGGCGTCGTCGCGGCGGCGGTCGCGCTGGAAGCGCTCACGACGCTCGCCTCGCTCAGGACGGTCCTGACGCTCGGGGCGTTCCTGACGCTCGGGACGGTCCTGGCGCTCGGGACGGTCTTGGCGCTCAGGACGGTCTTGGCGCTCGAAGCGGTCGTTGCGCTCGGGACGATCCTGACGCTCATTCCGGTCGAAGCGGGCCGGGCGCTCGGTGCGCTCGCCGCCCTCGGACCGCGCCTCGACGGGCTGGTCGTCACGGGGCTGGAAGTCCTGACGGGGGCCGCGGTCGCGCTGGAAGCGGTCGCGCCGGTCGCCACGATCCTGGCGGTCGTTGCGCTCGGGACGGTCGCCGCGATCGAAACGGTCGCCGCGATCCTGGCGCTCGCCCCGATCCTGACGCTCGCCGCGGTCTTGGCGGTCGTTCCGGTCGAAGCGGGCCGGGCGCTCGGCCCGGTTATCGAAGGGCTGCGGCTGGGAGGCCGGATCGGCATCCTCGCCGTTGCCGAAGTCCTGCCGGTTGCCGAAGTCCTGGCGCTCGAAGCTCTGGCGCTCCCCTTGGGCGAAGCCGTCCTCGTCGCCGCCTTCCTC
>JALYFY010000114.1 GCA_030777385.1 Pseudomonadota bacterium
TAGTAGAAGCCCAGCTCCTCGAACAGGGTGCCGCCGGTCCAGAACCCGCGGGCGAATTCCTCGGCCCGCTGGGCCTTCTGGTAGAAGAACTTCGGCAGCTTCTTGGCCAATTGCTTGGCGGTCTCGCGCAGACCCCGATAGGCGCCGCCGGAGACTAGGCGGGCGAGATAGGACGACATGGCGCCGGTGGGCGGCGCGATCGACATGTCGTTGTCGTTGAGAATGACGATGAGGCGCGAATGCATGGCGCCGGCATTGTTCATGGCCTCATAGGCCATGCCGGCCGACATGGCTCCGTCGCCGATCACGGCGACCACATTGTTCTTCCTGCCCTCGAGATCCCGCGCCACGGCCATGCCGAGGCCCGCCGAGATGGACGTGGAGGAGTGCGCTGCGCCGAAGGGGTCGTATTCACTCTCAGTCCGTTTGGTGAAGCCCGAGAGCCCATCCCCCTGGCGCAGGGTCCGGATTCGGTCGCGCCGGCCTGTGAGGATCTTGTGCGGATAGGCCTGATGTCCCACATCCCAGATCAGCCGGTCCCGGGGGGTGGCGAACACGTAGTGAAGCGCCACCGTCAGCTCGACGACTCCCAAGCCTGCGCCAAGATGTCCACCGGTGACGGACACGGCGCTGATCGTCTCGGTCCGCAGCTCGTCCGCCACCTGCCTGAGCTGGTTCTCTGGCAGCCGGCGGAGATCTTCCGGGGTCTGGATCGCATCCAGGAGAGGAGTATTTGCTGCGCTCACGTGATCACCAGAATGCAAAGATCTCCCTTGCTCCGAATCCTGCGGATAGGATGAAGCAAGGTTGAAAGAGTGGCACCAAAGTGGTAGACGGCCCGAATTCCAGAAATAATGTTCCAAACCCTGCGTCGGGACAAGGTCTGCCGGCTCCGATGACGTCTACCAGTTCCCGAATGACATATGCTGTCCTCCTGCTGCGAAAGCAACTCGCAGACCACGGCCGTCTTGCGGCCATGGGCATGGCGGCCTTCGTTCTGTTCGTGCTTGTGATCTTTTTCGCCAAGGGCGGGAAGGCTCCGGGCCTGATCGTTTCCCCCGTGGTGGCCGGAGCGCTCCTGTCGCTCCGCAGCGGGGCTGCGATGGAGGCCGTCAGGCGAACGTTCTGGTTCTGGCTCTTCCTCGCTTTCCTGGCCGTGTGGGTGTTCTTGGGAGCAACCTTGGGAGAAACACGCTATCAGGCCTCCGATCTTCTCAACATGGCGCTGCTCGGAGGATTTCTTCTGTTTGCGGCCGAGGTTTCCAGGGTTCTGAGCACGAGGCAGATTCTCTGGACCATTGCGGTCGTCGGAGCCGTCAGCGCCTTCCTGTCCATCATCGTCCATGTGGTGAGGGCGCCTCACCTCATGGAGCGGCTGATCCCGCTGGGCCGGGCCGGCAACCCGATCCCAGGAGCCGGCGGGGTTGCCATCGCCCTGATCGCAGCCGCGGCCTTGTGGCGGGAGCAGGGCATCAGGCGCGCGCAGGAACTGGCTCTTGCCTTGGCCCTGGCAATACCCTTGATTGCAGCCCTGGTATGGACGCAGAGCCGTGCTCCGATCGTCGCGGTCTGCCTGGCGCTGCCCTTGGCTTTCGGCCTCTACCGACGCGGTGCATTCGCCGTGCTGATCGCCTGCGCGGGGACCTGGCTTGCGGTCTCAGGGCTCGTTCTGTTCGAAGAGCCCCTCAAGGACCTAGTCTGCGGCTTCGGGAACGGCTGGTGCCGCCCCTCGTACCGCACCCAGATCTGGGACTGGGTCGTCAACCAGATCGCGGCTCATCCTGTCCTGGGAAGCGGACCGAGCTTCAGGTTTTCGAAAGAGTGGATGAGCCACGCCCATAACGGCCTTCTCGGCACCGCCCTCTATTTCGGTCTTGTAGGCCTTGCGGCGTTCGGGGTCATGATCGCCGTCTACGCCAGGAACCTGATCCGCCAGCCGGACGGCGCCTTGCGCTTCTTCGGGCTCGCATCCCTGATCTTTTCCTTCGGCTACATGGGCGCGGACCTGTCGAATCCTTTTGCGTTCTTCAACACGCACTACCTCTTCATGTGGTTTCCCATCTTTCTCGTCTCTGTGCGGGGAGAGCAGGCGCCCGCCGCTTCCTCCCCTGACAGCCTCCAGCGCATGTGACGGACCCCCATGGCACGGCACCACTCGGCACTTCACCGGGCGTTCAACCTCAAGCCCATCGCGTTCCGCACCATGAAGGGGCTGACGAGCGCCCACCC
>JALYFY010000115.1 GCA_030777385.1 Pseudomonadota bacterium
GCACCGCCTGGCCCGGCGTCACCCGCCCGACGCAGGAAGGCGGCCTCGGCTTCCACTACAAATGGAACATGGGCTGGATGCACGACACCCTCCACTACATGGAGCAGGATCCGATCTATCGAAGCTATAATCATGGCGCCTTCACGTTCGGCATGGTCTATGCGTACTCGGAGCGCTTCGTCCTCCCGCTGTCCCATGATGAGGTCGTGCATGGAAAGGGATCCCTGATCCGGAAGATGCCCGGCGACCAGTGGCAGCGTTTCGCAAACCTAAGAGCCTATTTCGGGTACATGTGGGCGCATCCCGGAAAGAAGCTCCTGTTCATGGGCGGCGAAATTGCCCAGGAGCGTGAGTGGAACCACGACGCCTCGCTTGCCTGGGAGTTGCTCAATAATCCACTGCATTCAGGAATCCAGAGGCTTGTACGCGACCTCAACCGGATTTACGCAGCCGAGCCCGCGCTCCACGGCACGGACACTGCCCCCGAATGCTTCGAGTGGGCTGTCGTGGATGATCACGTGAATTCCGTGTTCGCTATGCTACGAGTGGCAAGGGACGGAGGCTCAATCATCCTTGCCGTCAGCAATATGACTCCTGTGCCGAGGATAGGCTACCGCATTGGCGTGCCAAGAACAGGTCTCTGGCACGAAATCCTTAACACCGATGCAGAAATTTATGGTGGCAGCAACATGGGCAATGGTGGTCCCCAGCATACGGAAAACATTTCGGCTCACCGCCACCCTATCTCTCTGGCGCTTACAATTCCGCCGTTGAGCACGCTTCTATTTCGTTGGAAATAAATGAAATCTTGTCTTATCTCTGTTCGCTAAAAACGGCTTTCGGCCCTGTACATGACGGCTCGATCGCTTTGGTGTACATGTCATACGTACGCACTATACGTCGGCGCTCAGCTATCTGAATGGATATGATTTTACGACTGATCACGCTGATTTCTGTTGATCGATTTACCAGACATAAGGAGGATCAACGTCGCTCCTGCTGAGCGTGTTTCATGCTGAAAGTCTTCTGGTGGAACCATCAAGCGTTCACCTTCCGCTTTCGACCTACTCATTATTTTTACCTGTTCTTACAAAGCTCTGATGTCTGTCCAAAAACGCACTGCTGGATTGCATTTGTGCTCCTTTACGTTTCATAAGCGCGCAGCTACCGTTACATGGGGTTTTTGCTCGAGCAGATTGTTGTATTCTGTTTTGGGGTGAGCAAAGAAGCCACAGAGGTTCAGTTGATAAGTAAGGCTGTAATGCGTCCCGGCTGCACTCTTGGGATCCTCGGCGGCGGACAGCTCGGCCGCATGATGGCCATGGCGGCAGCCCAGCTGGGCCTTCGAGCCCATATCTATGCGCCCGACGACAACAGCCCCGCCTTCGAGGTTGCCACTGACGTCACCATCGCTCCTTATGAGGACGAGGCCAACCTGGTGCGCTTTGCAAAAGCCGTGGACGTGGTCACCTACGAGTTCGAGAACGTGCCGAGCGAGACGGCCGCCATCTTGAGCGCCCACGCGCTGCTTGCCCCCAACGCGCAGGCGCTCGCCGTGTCGCAGGACCGGTTTCTCGAGAAGAGCTTCATCGCAGGTCTCGGCATTGCGGTGGCACCCTTCGCGGCCGTTTCCAGCGAAGCGGAACTCGCCGAGGCTCTCGCCCGGATCAGCCGGCCTGCGGTGCTCAAGACCAGGCGCTTCGGCTATGACGGCAAGGGGCAGGTGATGATCCGGCCGGAGACCGATCCCGTCGGCGCCTGGGAGGAGATCGGCCGCGCCGCCGCCATCCTCGAGGGCTTCGTGCCCTTCGAGCGGGAGGTGTCCGTGGTGGCAGCCCGCACCGCCTCCGGCGCGTTTGCGGCCTACGACCTGTGCGCCAACGTGCACCGTCATCATATTCTGGCCACCACCCAGGTTCCGGCAGGCGTCTCGCCTGAGACCGAGGCGCAAGCCTTCCGGATCGCCCGCTCCATCGCAGAGGCTTTGGACTACGTAGGCGTTCTGGCAGTCGAGCTGTTCCTCGTGACGGACGGGGCTGGCGAGCGCCTGGTGGTGAACGAGATTGCTCCCCGTGTGCACAATTCAGGCCATTGGACCCTGGGCGGCGCCGCCACATCGCAGTTCGAGCAGCATGTGCGGGCGGTCTGCGGCTGGCCTCTGGGCAGCACCACGCGCCTCGGCCGGGTCGAGATGCAGAATCTTATCGGGCACGATGCCGATGCCTGGGAGGAGATCTTGGCCGAACCCGGCGCGCATCTGCACCTCTACGGCAAGGCGGAAGCCCGGGCCGGGCGCAAGATGGGACACGTGACCAGGGTGTTTCCGGAAAAGGCCTGAACCATTCAAACCTAAGGCGGTTATCACCCTGGACCGGCGCTTTTCTTGAGACGCAACCCTGGACAGGCAAGGCTTCTTCTGATATCGACGCCGCCCAGATAGAGGTGCGCCCGACGCGCCTCCTTTGATTTTTATCACAATCGAAACGGTTCAAATACGAGGAATTGGCGTGCAGGTTCTTGTTCGGGATAACAACGTTGATCAGGCGCTCCGCGCTCTCAAGAAAAAGATGCAGCGTGAGGGCATCTTCCGCGAGATGAAGCTTCGCGGCCACTACGAGAAGCCGTCTGAGAAGAAGGCCCGCGAGAAGGCTGAGGCCGTTCGCCGCGCCCGCAAGCTGATCCGCAAGCGCATGCAGCGCGAAGGCCTCCTGCCTTCGAAGCCGCGCCCGACGACAGGCGGCGGCCGCTAAGCTCTTCCAGAGCTGACGGCAGGACTATCGGTTGTGAAACAGCGCCTCCGCGCAAGCGGGGCGCTGTTTGCATTTCTGGACTTGGCGCATCGGCGGAAGGCTGGGCTTACTTTTGAGGCCCGATGGGTTCTGGAATTGCTTCCCCTGTCATCCCCGGCGGTCCGCAGCACCGCCGGGGATGACGCAGGTGGCTGGGCAGCCATTCGCTAGATTATCTCCCAAACGCCTTTTTGATGCCTTGTTTCACGGCTGTTAAGAATTTTCCGCCAGAGTGCCGCTTCCTGGTACCCGCGTATTTTAAGTTGGAGACGAAGGTGTTCGCCCCATCGATTCGCCGTTTGGCCCCCTTGAGCCTCACCCTTGTTGCCCTCGGCCTGTCCGCCTGCGGCACGACGAGCAGCGGCCCTGCCCAGCGCATTGCCGTGGTGGAAGAGGACACTCAAGGCACGAGCACCGTCAACATCGCCTCCCTGTCGGATGTGATCCAGCGCAACCCGAACGACCCGAGCGCCTACAACACCCGTGGCGCGGCCTATGCCCGGGTGGGCAACTACAGCAGCGCCATGACCGATTTCACCAAGGCGGTGCAGCTCGATGCCAATTACGCGCCGGCCTATACCAACCGGGCGCTCGCCTTGCGGCAGACGAACCGCAACGACCAAGCTCTGGCGGACTTCTCCCGCGCCATCCAGGCCGACCCGAACTACGGCCCGGCCTATATCGGCCGCGCCAACCTGCTGCGGGCGCAGGGCAACTTCCAGGAAGCCTTGAACGATCTCAACATGGCAACCCGCCTGCTGCCGGAATCGGCCGAGGCGCTGCACTCGCGCGGCCTGCTCTACCAGCGCCAGGGCATGCACCCGCAGGCGATCCTGGACTTCGACGCCACCATCGACCGCAATCCCTTCGTGGGCGCGCCATACGCCGCCCGCGGCCAGAGCCTCGTGGCGACGAACCAATACGACAAGGCGATCGAGGACTTCAACGCGGCGCTGAACGTCGACTCCAAGGACGCCAATTCCTGGGCATGGCGCGGCGTCGCCCTCGAGCGCAAGGGCGATCGCACGCAGGCCATCGAGAGCTACCAGCGCGCGCTCACCATCGACAACGCCAACAGCGTCGCCCGCCAGGG
>JALYFY010000116.1 GCA_030777385.1 Pseudomonadota bacterium
GCGGGATCACGTGATCGCCAGGCGTTAAGGTGGTGACGCCAGGACCGACCTCGCGCACGATGCCTGCACCCTCATGACCCAGGATCGCCGGGAACTTGCCCTCGGAATCGAGGCCCGACAGGGTATAGGCATCCGTATGGCAGACGCCGGTTGCCATCACCTCCACGAGCACCTCGCCCGCCTTGGGACCTTCGATGCGGATGGTTTCGATGGTGAGCGGCTTGCCAGCCTCCCACGCCACGGCGGCCCTGGTTTCCATGCTCGTGTCCTCGCTGATGATTCGATGAGGGGACTATGCGAATGCGGGCTCCGCAAGGTCAAGTGAAGCGGCCGCGGTGGTCGAGCCTTCCCAGGCCTGCATGACAGGCCTATGTGTGCCTGCAAAGACATGAAGGGACCTATCGTGCCAGACGTTCGCGCCGCCATCATTCCCGTGACGCCCTTCCAGCAGAACTGCACCTTGCTGTGGTGCGACAAGACGAAGAAGGCGGCCGTGGTCGACCCTGGCGGTGATCTCGGTCATATCCGTGAGGCTATCGCGCAAAGTGGCGTCACCGTCGAGAAGATCATCCTCACTCACGGCCATATCGACCATGCTGGCGGTGCGGCCGAATTGCGGGAGGAGCTTGGCGTTCCGGTCGAAGGGCCGCATGAGGCAGACGACTTCCTTCTCCAGCGGCTCGCAGATCAGGGGCGAGCTTACGGCTTCGAGGCACGGCCCGTTACGCCTGATCGCTGGCTGAGCGAAGGCGATACGGTGAGCGTCGGTGACATCACCCTTGAGGTGCTCCACTGTCCAGGCCACTCGCCGGGCAGCGTCGTTCTCGTTTCCCGGTCGCAGCGCTTTGCTCTTGTGGGAGACGTGCTCTTCCAGGGCTCCGTCGGACGGGTGGATCTGCCCGGCGGCGACGGCAAGGCGCTGATCCGCTCGATCAAGGACAAGCTTCTGCCGCTGGGCGACGACATCGCCTTCATCTGCGGTCATGGCCCGACGAGCACCATCGGGCAGGAGCGGCAGACGAATCCTTACCTGCAGGGTGAGGGGCTGATTTGAAAAATCGTACCATCTGTTATCCCGGGGCCGCGTAGCGGAGTCCGGAATCCATAAACACGACGCAAGAGCGACTTCATGGCGCTGGGTCACCTGATCAAGTCGCTCAAGCCGGAAGATTTGCATCAAGACCAGCTTGCATGGTCCTGATGCATTGACGGGAAAGCGAGACTGCGACTTCGATATGCCGGCAGCGGAACGGGCGATCAGCTCGTCCGCAGGTTCAGCACGGCGAGGGCTTCTGTCAGGCGCCGCTTGGCCTGCTCAAGACTGCTCTCGCTCATGGCATCCGGGTCGATGAACAGATCGAGCCCGGGTGTTTGCTCCCTGATCACCTGAGACCTGCCGGACGCTTCCCCGGACCAGCCCTTCACCGCATAGGGAATGATCTCGCGGCTCAGGCCTTTCATGATGATCGGCGCAAGAGGCTGTGCCTGCACCAGGTCGCGCACCAGGGCGTAAGTTTCGTAGCTGAGGCAGATGCCTCCCGGCTCCGAGATGGACTGCAGGCGCGCGGCAAGGTTCGCGGCGGCCCCGATGATCGTATATTCCATCCGGTCGTTGCTGCCGAAATTGCCCACATTGCAGTAGCCGGTGTTGATGCCCATGCGCGCGCAGAACGGCTGCTCGATGCCTCGCTGACGCCACTGGGCGCTCAATACGTCGAGCCGTTGCTGCATCTCGACCGCCATACGCAGGCAGGCGCGGGCATCCTCCTTCACACCCTTGGTTTCGGGATCGCCGAAGAAGACGAGGATCGCGTCACCGATGAACTTGTCGACCGTGCCGCCATGGCGAAGGGCAATCGCCGACATCTCGGTGAAGTATTCGTTCAGCAGCGCCGTCAGATCCTCGGGCTGCAGCCGCTCGGAAATGGTGGTGAAGTCTTTGATGTCCGAGAAGAAGATCGTCAGCTTCTTGCGCTCGGTCTCGATGGCCACATCCTTCTCGCCGCTGAAGATGCTCTTGTAGACCTGTGGGGAGAGATATTTCGCGAGCTTTGCCGACACGCCGGCCAGGAAATCGTTGGCCTCGGTCAGCTCTCGGTTCATGCCGCGGATCAGGCCGGTCTGGCGCCGCTGCAGAACGATCAGGATCAATCCGGCCACTGCCACGAAGGCAAAATAGGACAGCAGAAACTTGAATGAGAGAACGTTTGCGGCGATGGGCTGAGCAACCGAAATCTCCTGAATGCCGCGAACGTCCCCAACCTTCCAATCATGCCTGGGACTATCGGGATGGATGTTGTGGCAGGAGACGCAGACTGGGCCCATGGTGACGGGTGCCGCCGTGCGTACGCGCCGCTCCAGGAACGATCCTGAGACCTCCATGATCGACTGTTTCGGATCTGCGCGCAGACGGGCGAGCGCATCCTGCTCAAAGCTGTCGATGTCGTGGTTCTCGCGCCCTTTGAACGGGAGATCGGAGACGAAGCGGTACTTGACGGCGTCGTTCTTGCCGCTGATGCGCTTGCCGAGCTCGATGGATAGGGTTGCCGGGATGGGAACGGCGCCATTCACGTCGCGGTAGTTATGCGTGACCGTGATCGGACCGGCCGCCGGAAGAATGCGCCCGACCACATCGCTGCCGTAGAACGCGCGCACCTCATCGATGATCCGGCTGATCTCGCCGGCCTGCGTCTGCAGCATCCGCTCGGACAGCGCACGCAGGTCGAGCCAGGCGGCGACGGGAAGGCCCAGCAGGCTGACAACGAGGGACCCGATCAGGAGGGGCCCCATGGCCCTTTCCTGCTGAGGAAGGATCCTCCTGCCCAAACCGAGCATCGCCGTTCCAGTTCAACGCGAGGGCGTGACGCTTATCCTGGAGAGCCTATGAGGCCTTTTGTTGACAGGCAACTCTTCAAGGGAAGGGGCCTTGCGGGCTTACACCGAATTTCCACCCGAACAACAAAGCCGAGGGCTCTTCGGATGCACCGAAGAGCCCTCGATCCGATCAGCAGCCCGTAAGCTTCACACGCTCCACTTCGAGGCCGAAGAACGGGCGCGCCCGCGTGCCGATGACGTTGCCGGCAAAGGCGGCGACGAGCCAGACCCAGCCGTGCAGGCTGCCGGAGGCGATGCCGGAGAAATAGGCTCCGATATTGCAGCCATAGGCGAGCCGGGCGCCATAGCCGAGGAGCAGGCCGCCGACGATGGCTGCTAGCGCGGAGCGAAGCGGGATCTTCCAGACGGGCGCAAAGCGGCCGGCCAGTGCCGCGGCGAGCAGGGCGCCGAGGATGATGCCGAAATCCATCACCGTCGTGATGTCGTTGAAGATGCTGCCGTTCAGCTCGGCCTGACGGGCTGGCGAGGACCAGTAGGGCCAGCCTGCCACATCGAAGCCGATGGTAGCCGCAATCTTCGAGCCCCAGAGGGCGAAGGCCGATGTCACGCCCCAGGGACGGCCTGCCAGGTAGAGCGTCACGAAGTTCAGAAGCGCCAGCGCCACGGCGCCTGCCACGAGCGGCCAGGGGCCGCGCAGGAAACGGGCAAGGCCGGTGCGAGGCGAGGGATCGGCCGTGATCAGGCGTCCATGGCGGCGCTTCTCGAACACCACCGTGACGGCAGCGATGAGGGTGAACACAGCAAGCTGCACGGCCAACGCCGTCCACGGGCCCCAGGCCTTGACGATCGAAATGGCCGGCAGGCTCGGCAACGCGGTCCACCAGTGCAGATGGGCGGCACCGATGGCGGAGCCTGCAACGAAGGCTGCCAGCGTGATCAGCATGCGGGTAGAGCCGCCGCCTACCGTGTAGAGCGTGCCAGAGGCGCAGCCGCCGCCGAGCTGCATGCCGATGCCGAAGATGAAGGCGCCGAAGACCACCCCGATGCCGGCCGGCGACACGAGGCCCGCAACCGGCTGGCCGAACAGGGAGCCAGAGGCGAGAACCGGAAAGAACAGTGCGGAGGCAATGGCCAGCATCACCATCTGCGCACGCAGGCCCTCGCCGCGGCGATCGGCGATGAAGACGCGCCAGGCCGAGGTGAAGCCGAAGGCCGCATGGTAGAGTACAAGGCCAAGCGCTGCCCCAAGCACGTAGAGGGCAGCCTGACGCGGATTGATGGCCGCGCCCAGAAGAGCCGCGCCGCCGACAATGCCGGCTGCCGCCGCAAACGAGGCTGGAGCATTGACGTTCAAGCTCGCGCGGTTTCCGGCGGAAAGAGGCGAAGCCACTGCAGTGCTAGACATGATCGTTCCTGAAGCTGCATGGAGGATGAGTGCCAGGTGCCTCATGCGCCTCGCTGGGGAGGTATGTGTGGTTCTTTAAAAAGAACGTCAAGTATTGTATTATTGAAAATAATCACAAAATAATTTTGTTAATAGTGATGCTGAAGATCTTCACCAAATGGTCTACATCCCACCTTCAGTCCCATCTTCCGCCTCAGCAACGTCCCTCATAACGGTACTTGTCCCATGACCTTCCAGCCTGATGTTCCTGCCGCCATCGGCCGCACACCTCTGATCAAGCTGCGCCGCGCTTCCGAATCGACCGGCTGCACCATCCTAGGCAAGGCGGAGTTCATGAATCCGGGCCAGTCGGTGAAGGACCGGGCAGCGCTCTTCATCATTCAGGATGCGGTCCGGCGCGGAGCCTTGCGGCCGGGCGGCGTGATCGTCGAGGGCACGGCAGGCAATACCGGCATCGGCCTGTCGCTGGTGGCCAATGCGCTGGGCTTCAGGACGGTGATCGTGATCCCGGATACGCAGAGCCAGGAGAAGAAGGACATGCTGCGGCTCGCGGGCGCGGAGCTCATCGAGGTGCCTGCCGTGCCCTATGCGAACCCCAACAACTACGTGAAGGTGTCGGGTCGGCTGGCGGAGCGTCTTGCGACGTCCGAGCCGAACGGAGCGATTTGGGCGAACCAGTTCGACAATGTGGCGAACCGGCAGGCGCATATTGAAACGACGGGACCGGAAATCTGGGAGCAGACGGAGGGAAGGATCGATGGTTTCATCTGTGCTGTTGGCACGGGTGGAACCCTGGCAGGCACCGGCATCGCGCTGAAGGAACGCAACCCGAAGATTGCAATCGGGCTTGCCGATCCGATGGGCGCGGCCCTCTACAGCTACTACACGGCCGGCGAGATGAAATCGACGGGCTCCTCGATTACGGAAGGAATTGGCCAGGGCCGCATCACCGCAAATCTGGAGGGCGCGCCGATCGATGTGGCGTTCCAGATCCCCGACGAGGAAGCCGTACCCCTTATCTTCGACCTGCTGGAGCATGAGGGCCTGTGCCTCGGCGGCTCGTCCGGCATCAATGTTGCCGGTGCCATTCGGCTCGCCCGGCAGCTCGGGCCTGGGCACACCATCGTCACGGTGCTCTGCGATTCCGGCACGCGCTATCAGTCCAAGCTCTTCAATCCGGAATTCCTGCGCTCGAAGAACCTGCCTGTTCCCGCATGGCTCGAGAAGAGGAGCGCCATCGATCCGGGGCTCGTGTAGTGCATGACATTTGCTGTCACGCGCACAGCACAACACAGATGCCGCGTCTGAATTCAGACGCGGCATTGTTATTTCATCTGGCAATCATGCAGCAGAGGACGTTCCGGTCTCCGAACCCCCAGCAGTGGCCGTGTTCTCATCGGGCCGCTGCTGCTGCGGGCGGCTGAGATTGGCAGGCGAGCGGTTTGGTGCCGCCGTCGCGGCTGCTGCAGTCTTCGGACTGACCGTATGAAGGTCGGCCTGGATGCTGTCGAGAAGATCGACGAGCCAGCTGTCGCTGCCCTGCGCTCTTTCCCGCAGAGCCGACTTGGCGATGTCGACCTTCGCCGAAATCTCCATGGTGTTGCGTGACGGCAGATCGCTGAAATCCTGCTCGATGGCGGACAATTCGCGCACCAGTTCATCGCGCAGCGCACGCTGATCCTCTGCCATGATCAGCGGCGAGTTCAGCATGCCGCGCAACGCGGCCCAGCGCAGACCGAGCGCGCTCACCGACTGCGTTCCGTCGAGTCCTGACAGGTTTGAGGATTCAGCCACGGTCTTATCCTTTTCGCGAAAACTCAGAATCGAGTCCTGGCAGAAAGGAGCATGGTTGTGGCGTGAATCGGGCAAGCGTGGGCAAAAACCCGATGGGCTTTGCGCTATTTCGAATATGGTTATCGAATTCAGCGGATAAAGAAATACAGTGTCAGTGCAGCGCCAACCGCAATCACGAGCCAGCGGATGACGCTTGCCGGCAGACGGCGGCCGAAGACGACGCCGAGATAACCGCCAATCACCGAGGCTGCTCCCACGATGATGGTCTCGGGCCAGCTCACGAGGCCCGCGGCGATGAACAATACAACAGCAACAAGCTGGATCAGCGTGGAGCACAGATGCTTTGCGGAATTGATGAGGTGGAAATCGTCACCCTCCGTGATGGCGAGCGCTGCCAGCATGACGATGCCCATGCCGGCGCCGAAGAAGCCGCCATACACCGCGACCCCTGTCTGAAAGGCAAGACCAGCGGCCCAGGCCTTCGTGGAAGGGTGGCTGCCCTCCTGCTTTCCGATCGCCCGGGCGAGCGCCACGATGCGCGGGCTTGCGGCAAAGAGCAGGGTCGCGAACAGAAGCAGCCACGGCACAAGCTGCCGGAAAGATTCGTTGTTGGTGACGGTCAGGATATAGGCACCTCCTAAGCCGCCGATGAGGCTGACCGCGCCAAGTGCTGCGAAGCGCCTGATGTTGGCGGCCAACTCCTTGCGATAGGCCCAGGCGCTGGCCAGGTTGGCAGGCGTCACCGCCACCGCGCTCGTGGCGTTGGCCACGACAGGGGGGAGGCCGGCGGCAACCAGGGCCGAGAAGGTGAAGAAGGTGCCTCCGCCCGCAATCGCGTTGACGAGGCCGGCCGCAAGACCCGAGGCGGCGAGAAGCGCCGCAGTTGCCAATTCCATGATCGATCAGTCAGGTGGTGAAAACGTGAGGGCGAGAGGGCAGCACATAGCATGAGAATGCTACCCTGTCCCATTGGGCGATTGTCTAGACAGGTCTGCACAGGCCGACAGGGTCAGTCTGCGGAGACTTGCTTATAGAAAACGGTGGTGTCGCAAAAGCCACCCTGCGGCCACAGGGCATAGTTTGGAATGACGCCTGACTTGGTCCAGCCGACGCGCTCGTAGAGGCGCTCCGCATCTCCTCCCGTCACGGTGTCGAGCACGAGCACGGTTTTCCCCGCTCTGCGGGCGGCGGCTTCGGCAGCTCGCATGAGGGCTGCTCCGACTCCCTTCTTGCGGGCCTTGCGATGCACGAGCATCTTGGCGATGTCGGCCCGATGCGGCTGGTTTTCCGGCTGCTTGAGCACGACCTGCACGGTTCCAAGGATCTCGCCGAATTCATCCTGAGCCACGAGCAGGATCCTTTCGCCTGCAGCCACTCCTTCGGCCACCTCCTGCCAGAACGAATCGGCTCTTTCCTGCGTCAGAGGCAGCATGAAGCTTACGGATGCACCACCCTCGACGCAGTCGATCAGAACGGACGACAGGGCGCCGATCTGCTCCCCCGCTTCCTCGGGGGACAGATGGCGTATGGTGATTGGCTCGCTCATGATAACTCCTAACGCTGCGTGCTGCCCGGCCCGGTGCGCGCCTCGTCGGTGGCGAGCGCCACCACATAGCGGGCAGGCTGGTCGGAGCGGTTCCGAAAATGGGTGGGCCGGTCGAGGCGCATGGACAGGCAATCGCCGGTGGCTAGACGATAGGTCTCGTCTCCTAAAGTCAGATCGATCTCTCCTTCGATGAGCCAGATCTGCTGACTGACCCCTACGGAACGCTGCGCCGTGTCGTAGGCCACGCGCGCGCCGGGCGGCAGAACCACCTCGACGAGTTCGATGGGGGAGGGAAATCCGGGAGGCGAAAGGTTGCGGCGCAGGTAGCCGCTGTCAGGGTCGCGCCAGAGGCGCTGCTCGGCACGACGCGCCAGGGGAGAAGCGCCGATGCTAGCATCCTCTGCAAACAGGGACGCAAGCGTAACGCCCAGACCGGCCGCGAGCTTGTCCAGGACAACGGCGGTCGGGCTGCTCTCGCCCCGCTCGATCAGCGAGATCATGGAGCGGCTGACACCAGTACGATCCGCCAACCCATCGAGCGTCAGGCTCCGCTCGGATCGAAGGCTGCGCAAGCGACCTGCGAGATGAGCGTTTATGTCCTCGGCACGTTCCATTAAATTAGATTAGTATTCCATTATAGTGGAGTCAATGAGAGCCGGCGAGGTCTTGCCTGGTGCTGAGAAGCGCACAAAAAATGTCGCCAAGGCTCCTATGAGGCCTTATGGCTGCGGTTTGCTGTGGATCACGCCAAGGCCATCCATTGCCCTGGACGCCGCAAAAGAAGATTTTCAAAGCATGTCGAACGTGATCCCTCTCGCTCCGC
>JALYFY010000117.1 GCA_030777385.1 Pseudomonadota bacterium
CCTTCCGCCCGTCCGTCAGGCGGGCGACCTCAGACGGCAGATCGCACGCACCCCAGACAAGCACCTCGTCGCAGCCCGCCGAGGCGGCCAGTCCAACGCTTGTCTCTTTTGACACGACGCCGATGACCCTGGCGCCCAAGTGCTTGGCCCATGGGGCGAGGAGCTGCCCGAGGCCCCCAGACGCCCCGTAGAGGAGAATGGTGGTTCCGGGATCGACGGGGTACGTGCTCTTGATGAGGTACTGGGCCGTGATGCCCTTGAAGAGGATCGCGGCGGCATCCTCGGTTCTGATCCCGTCCGGGAGCTTCACCAGCCGTGAGGCCGGGTAGATCCGTCCGCTCGCATAGCTGCCGATCGGGCCGAGCGCATAGCCGACCCTGTCACCGACCGCGACATTCGTCACGTCCGGGCCGACTGCGGTCACGCGACCGGCACCCTCGAGGCCAATGCCCCCCGGAACCGGGATCGGCACCGCACCACGGCGCTGCATCACGTCGAGATAGTTGACCCCGACTGCCTCCTGCTCGACCCACGCCTCACCAGGTCCCGGGCCGCTCGGCTCGATGTGCTTCAGTTCGAGAACATCGGCACCGCCCGTTTTCGACAACCAGATTGCTTCTGCCATGGATAACCTCTTTCTGACGCTTGCCCGCCTGCCTTGCCCCTTAAACAGTGGAGAGCACTGAGGGGTTCACGCCTCCGATGCCGAACTCTTGAAACGTTGCGGACGTCGGAGAGGGCTGCCGAGCGGACATTGCCCGCAGGACCGTACGGAGCGGATGCCCCAGGCCCGTGGCACCGCACGCGAGTGCCGAGCGTTGGTTGCACATGGCAGATGCTCTCAAGCTCGTTTCAGCTCGACCTGGGGACAGTCCAGGGGTTGTCGCCTCGGCCGTGTATGCCGGCGGCCGGAAGATTGCCGAGGTGCCGATCGGGGACGCCGGCGAGTGGTCCCGCAAGCCGGGGCACGTCGTCTGGATCGGCCTGCACGAACCCGGCCTGGACCTGCTGCGGCGCCTCCAGGCGGAGTTCGGGCTGCATGACTTAGCCATCGAGGACGCGCTAAAGGCGCACCAGCGGCCCAAGCTCGAGCAATACGGCGACGCATTGTTCATCGTTGCGCGGACGGCCCAGATGCTGCATGGGCGCATCGCCTTCGGCGAAACTCACCTGTTCCTCGGGCATGGCTATGTGGTGTCCGTCCGCCACGGCGCCTCAACCTCCTATACCCCGGTGCGCGAGCGCTGCGAGGCCTCACCCAAGGCTCTGTCGGATGGCGAGGACTTCATCCTCTATGCCATCCTCGACTTCGTCGTCGACAACTACATGCCCGTGATCGAGACGATCCAGGCGGAGGTGGAGGAGATCGAGGACTGCATCCTAGCCGAGACCTCCACGGAGTCCCGTGTGGGACGGCTTTACCAACTCCGCCGCGACCTGCTGCGCCTGCGCAACGCAGCCATCCCGCTGGTGGAGGTCTGCCGCCGTCTCGAGCAGCCGGGCCTGCCGGGCATCGATGCCTCGCTGTACCCACTCTTCCGGGATGTGTCGGACCACATCCGTCGGGTGCAGGAGGAGATCGAGTCGTTGCGCGAGGTGCTGGCCTTCGCGTTCGAGACCAGCCTAATGACCGGACAGGCACAGCAGAACGAGATCACGCGCAAGCTGGCGGCGTGGGCTGCGATCCTGGCGGTGCCCACGGCGGTGGCCGGCCTCTACGGCATGAACTTCGAGCACATGCCCGAACTGCACGGGAAGTACGGCTACGCCCTCGTGCTGGCGGTCATCGCGTCCGCGTGCGGCTGGCTCTACTGGCTTTTCCGCCAGAACCGCTGGCTCTGACCGCTCCCGGTGGTTGCTGGTGCCATTGCCCGAGTTGTCGATCACGTGTGCGCCCGTGCCAGCCGCATGGCCACACGGCGTCGAGGCCGCCTGAAGCCGCCAAGCGCCACATGTGATCATGGGCAACGATGGTACTAACGAGCTGGCCGGACGGGCGCGCTTTAGGACGGTCACGGACAGAGATAGCCGCGGTTGCCGTCCGAGACGCACCGTGCCCCGTTCGGGAGGATGATCCCGCCCGTCCCGTCAGGCCGCACGACCTCCCGGTTTGCCAGTGTGAAACCGCCACCCGGCTCCGCAGCCACAGTCGTGCCGTCGGGAAGGGTGTACCTGCCGTCGCGGTAGGTCACGCGTCTCGTGTACATGGGTGCGGATGTTGGCACCGGGGAGGCGGATGGCATTGATTGCGTTGACCCCAGGTTCGCAGGCGGCACGGGGCGGGCCTGCTGCTCGCCGGACGAGACGCACGCTGACAGCGCGACGGACATCAACAGGACCGACAGCAGGCGCATCGAATTCCTCCAGGGCAGGTGACCGGACCTGACTACCGCCGGCGTCCAGCGATGACCATGGCTAAGGAGGGTTACACCGACCGGGGCTTGGCTCTACGGACTGTCATGACCAGCAAGTAAGACCAGCGAGCTTCCCTAACGTCCTCGGTTAGCCTTGACGAAGCCGAACGACAGCCTGTCGGGTAATGGGACGGCGCCTTCTCCAACAAATCCAAAGGGCCGCTCCTGGCACGGGGCCGACCTTAGCCTTACTTCCGCACTGCTGGGATGAGCGGACCTTCGCACCGACATCCGCTACTACTCAGTTTGACCCGAAGCTGACCTTTGGGTGGAGAATTAATAAAGTTGCGCCAAGCACAGTGGAGCAAGCACAGTGGAGTATGTCTGATCGCATCTGGGCGGCTACCCCAGCTGCGGCCTTTGTTCATCCCACTCGCATTCTTTACAAATCAGCGCTCGGCTGCTCAGTAAATAGTAATTGGCCTAAAGCCACACGCCTTCTCTAGCCGGCTCCCGAATTCCACCATGACGTTGCCTTTTCCAGTTCCCTCCAATGAAGACCAACGGCTGCAAGCCTTGCGCTGCCTGAAGATCCTTGATGGCGGCCTCCCGTTTGGCATGGACAGGATTTGCTCTGTCGCCAAGGACCTGTTCCAGGTGCCGGTCGTCCTAATGGTGTTCCTCGACGAGAGCCTTGCCTGGATCAAGAATGGACCTGGGCCTGACCTGTCCGAAGCTCCCAGGAACCTGTCCTTCTGCAACCACACCATCATGCACGATGAGGTGTTCGTGGTGAACGACGCCAGGGCTGACCGTCGCTTCACCGACCATCCCTACGTGACGGCCGATCCTCCCCTGCGGTTCTATGCTGGTGCGCCCTTTGTTACCGAGCCGGGGATCAGGATCGGCTCGATTTGCCTGGTCGATCATGTGCCCCGTGACTTCACCCCCAGGCAGATGAAACTGCTCGCCAACTTGGCGAGACTGGCGGTTGACGAGTTGTGGCTTCACCATCTCCAACAGGCTGACCTGACAGGCATGGGGGCTCGCGATCTAAAGGTGAGCGGCTTGGATTTCGGCATCGAGCCCATCATGACTGCCGCACAGGTGCGGGCCGGGCGCGGCATGCTCAACTGGTCTGTCCGGCAACTGGCCGAGGCCGCGGGTGTGGCTCCCATGACGGTAAAACGGCTCGAGTCCAGGGATGACCTGCTAGCCGTGAGCGACGAGAGTGCAAGGGCCGTTCAGGCGGCCCTGGAGGAAGCCGGAGTGGAGTTCGTGTTCGAACCGGGAACCAATCCTGGCGTCCGGCCTCGCTGAACGCTCAACCTTCGCCGTTGTAACTTTAAGCCCGATCTTCATATTCCGTTAGGGACTCCTGGTCCAAATTGACCCAGGTCACCGCGGCAGCAGCCCGGGACTGCGACCGCGCTTCCCTCCTTGTCAGAGCATGATCGGCGGAGGTCGCGCAGGCGCACGCGGCAAGAACACCACCTGTGAGAGATCGAGAGATGTTTGCGTTCGGGTCAACTGGCGAGATGAAGGCCAAGCTTAAGGCCCTCGACCGGTCGCAGGCCGTCATCGAGTTTGCAACGGACGGCACGATCCTGACGGCAAACGGGAATTTCCTGAGCGCGCTCGGTTACAGCCTGGAGGAAATCCGAGGCAAGCATCACAGCCTGTTCGTCGATCCGGCCGAGAGCGCGCGCCCCGAGTACCGCGCGTTCTGGGTCGCACTCGGTCGCGGAGAGTACCAAACGGCCGAATACCGGCGGATCGGCAAAGGCGGGCGGGAGGTTTGGATCCAAGCGTCGTACAACCCCATTGTCGAACGCGGCGGACGGGTCACCAAGATCGTCAAGTTCGCGACCGACGTCACGCGGGAGAAGCAGCGCAACGCTGAGTTCGAAAGCCAGATCGCTGCCATTAACCGGTCGCAAGCGGTCATAGAGTTCAAGCTCGACGGGACAATCCTGACCGCCAACGGGATCTTTCTCGCTGGCCTGGGCTATCGCCTGGAGGAGATCCAAGGCCAGCATCACAGCATGTTCGTGGAGCCGTCTCTTCGCAACGACGCCGCGTACCGCGAGTTCTGGGTCGCGCTGGGACGGGGCGAGTACCAAGCGGCGGAGTACAGGCGCCTTGCCAAAGGCGGGCGCGAGATCTGGATTCAGGCCTCCTACAACCCGGTCCTTGACGGGAATGGACAACCTTACAAAGTAGTGAAGTTCGCCACCGATGTGACGGCTCAGGTCAGAGATCGCATGCGCCGTGGCGAACTCCAGAAGGCGATCGCATCCGATCTCGGTGAGATCACCAACGCTGTAGCCGATGTCACCCGTCAGACGACCCATGCGGTAGGAGCCTCGACTGAGACCTCAACGAACGTTCAGATGGTTGCCGCCGGTGCGGAGCAGCTTGCTGCCTCAGTCGGCGAGATCAGCCAGCGGGTGAGCCATGCGCTTGCGATCTCCACCGCGGCCGTGGAGCAGGGTCAGAGGGCCAACGCTATCGTGTCAGGGCTTGCCGCGGCGGCCCAGAAGATTGGCGAGATCACTACGTTGATTCAGGCCATCGCGTCTCAGACCAATCTCTTGGCACTCAACGCCACCATCGAGGCGGCCCGTGCCGGGGAGGCGGGCCGCGGCTTTGCCGTCGTGGCCGCAGAGGTGAAGGGCCTTGCGACACAGACGGCGAAGGCAGCTGAAGAGATCAGCGGTCAGATCGCCCAGACGCAAGCCGCGACCGACCAGGTCGTCGGCGCCATCGACGTTATCACCTCCACGGTTGCGAACATCAACGAGATATCAGTGGCGATCGCGGCGGCTGTTGAGGAGCAGTCGGCGGTGACGCAGGAGATGTCGTCGAGCATGCAGACCGCCTCACGAAGCGTGTCGTCCATCAGCAGCAGCATGAACGAGATCGCGCGCTCCACCGAACTCGTCAGCCTCGCAACTATCAAGGTTCGCGAGGCGTCCTCAGCGGTTGCCTGAACCCACGATTGGACATCGGTTTATCAGCTTGGAACGAACTGCGGTTGTGGGATGCTGCTGAACATAACAATACCATCACACCTCGTTTTGTGCGGAGCTACCATGAGCGCGTTGCTGCACAAGAGCCACACCACCGAGCTACGGCCGGACATAATTGGCCAATGGACTCTATGGCTGGTCACGCGGATATTCTAGTGGGATGGTGCGGCAGTGGTCCCGCCTCGCCTGGTCGTAAGCCGTGGGAGGAGCAGGTCACGCTGCCCGGCAGAGGGTGGCGTGTTCAACGACCTGTGGCCGCACCTCGACCCAATCCGCCACCGGACTGCTCAGCGGGTATGAAAACTCGCCATAACTCGGATTCTAGACCGTTCGGTGCAAAGATCGTCTCGACCTCGCCACCTAGCTGCCGTCCGAGAGCGCGTTGCAGTAACACCGTGCCAAATCCCTGCCTGTCAGGCTCTCTGACCGGTGGACCATCTCGTTCGATCCATTCCAGCCTGAGCCGCTGCTCTACGCCATGCTTCTCGACGGTCCAACTGACTTCAACACACCCAGTCGGGAGCGAGAACGCACCGTAGCCCGCCGCCTCAGGCGTAGGACGCCAAGCCGCCGCGATATCTGGCATCTCGACGAAGTCGTGGTGACGATCTCTGGCAGGAAGCACTGGCTCTGGCGAGCCGTGGATCAGGACGGATATGTGCTTGATGAGATCGTCCAGATGCGGCGTGGCACCAAGGCCGCCAAGCGCTTGCTGACCCGCCTCCTGAAGAAGCAGGGCTGCCCTCCACGACGCATGAGCACGGACAAGCTGGGCTCCTACACTGCTGCCCCGGCGTCAGATCTTACCGAGGACCGAGCATCGCTCGCACATGGGTCTGAACAATCGAGCAGAAAATTCACATCTGCCGCTGCGCCGACGAGAGTGGTCGATCCGGGGTTCCGATCGCCGGGAAGGTTACAGAGGTTCACCTCAGTGTTTTCCGCCGTCCGCAACCTGTTCGTTCCACCCCGGTCCCGCCGCTCTGCTCTTACCACCCGAATGCATCGTCTCGCCGCCATGACGGAATGGAAGTCTGCAGCCTGCGTTCCCGTGTGAGCCGGTCAGGTGACCGCGCTTGCCTCACTGCGCCCGATTTCCGTTAACGTGACAACACCTAATGCTCGGGCTACTGAAGACCTGCCGCAAGCTCGGGCCGTCGTTCTTCAC
>JALYFY010000118.1 GCA_030777385.1 Pseudomonadota bacterium
GGCACCTTGGCCTGCGTGGCAAGCGGCGCCGGGGCGAGCGCCAGCGGCGTGAGGCCGAAGCCTGCCATGACGCTGATCTTGTCGTTGACGATCAGCTCCTGCGCCAGGCGCTTGGTCACGTCCGCCACACCCGTGTCGTCCTTCACGATGAGCTGGATCTTCTTGCCGGCCACCGTGTCGCCCTTCTGCTGCATGTATAGCTTGGCGGCCGCCTCGATCTGCCGTCCCGTCGAGGCGAACGGCCCCGTCATCGGCAGGATCAAGCCGATCTTCAGGGTCTCCTGTGCCGAGGCCGCTCCGCTCAGGGCCAGCATGGCCGCCGCAGCGCCTAAAAATGTCCGACGTAGCATTTCCTCTTTCCTCCCTTTTGAATCCCCCCGGCACTGTTTGTTGTATTGGCGTCTTGTCAGAGCTGAGGGGCGCCTGTTGATTTGGTAGACTTATTCGGCCTTGATCCCAGCGCGCTTCACAAGATCACCCCACCGCACCATTTCCTTGGCAAGGTGATCGCGGAATTCGGCTGGGGTGTTGGTCCAGACCTCAGCCCCCTCCTGGGATAAGCGCTCGCCAATCTCGGGAGCCGCCATCGCGGTTCTGATCTCCGTATTGAGTCGGTCGACCACGGCTTTCGGCGTGCCGGCCGGAACCAGGATGCCATACCATTGGGACGCCTCGAATCCTGGGAAGCCCGATTCTGCAACGGTCGGAACATTAGGAGCGCTCTTGAGGCGTGAAAGCCCGGAGACCGCAAGCGCCCGCATCGTTCCCGCCTCCACATGTTGAAGCAGGTTGGGAGCGCCCGTGAAGGTGAGCTGCACGCGTCCGCCGAGCAGATCCGTCACGGCAGGAGCGGTGCCCCGGTAAGGAACGTGAGTCATCGTGATCCCAGCGCGATCGGCGAGCGCCACCATGGCGATATGGGCCGCGCTGCCGATGCCTCCAGAAGCATAGTTCAGCTTGCCGGGATTCTGCTTGGCGTAGTCGATCAGCTCCTGAAGCGTCTTTGCCGGCACATCCGGGTGAACGACGAGCATGTTGTGCACATTCGCGATGCCGCTGATCGGCTCGAAGCTCTTCATGGGGTCATATTGCAGCTTCGGGTAAAGGGCCGGGTTGACCGCGAACGTGCCGATGTGACCCATCACGATGGTGTGGCCGTCTGCGGGCGCGCGGGCCACGGAGCCCACGCCGACCGAGCCGCCGGCACCTGGCCGCGATTCAACGATCACCGGAGACTTGAAGGCGCCTTCGAGCCGTTGCCCGAGAAGCCTTGCCAGGATGTCGGTCGATCCGCCGGGTGTGAATGGAACGACCAGGATGATGTTCTGGCTCGGGTATGTTTGGGCCGCGACCCGTGCGGAGTACGTGGCGGCCATGCCCAAAGCCGCAGCGCCGGCAAGCACCTGACGGCGCGTGAGATTGGAACGAACGGGCTCGGACATGCCGTCTATCATATGCAGTCTCCTCCCGGTGTTTCACTGGATCTGTGTTTAAGTCGTATCGGTCTTGAGAACTCAGCGTCTTTGGTGTTTCAGACCCTAGGGCGTCATGGGATCGATCCGGTGCGCCTGAAACCGCGAGACCAAGGCCGTGATCTCGATGGACTCGACGAGGCCTGCGAGCGCGAACGGATCGTTCTCGGCAAAGGCTTGGGCCGCCTCACGGGAAGGGGCCTCCAGCACGCCGAAATTGCCGCTTGGCGTCTCGCCGTCATCCTCCGTCAGGGCGCTGCCGATCAGAACTCTGGCGAGCCCGCCTCCGCCCGTGGCCACATGCTGGCGGTGCGCGTCCCTGTGCTGCTCGCGCAGGGCCGTCATGCCGGGCTTGTGGCGGCAGGTCATGAGCCAGTACATGGGATCACGCCGCCACGGCTGGAGACGCCGTCGCCCTGTTCTCCATGACGATCATGCCGGCGCCGGTCATCGAGGCCGGCACGAAGTAATGCTTGTGCCGCACCACCACATCGGCATCCATGGCGCCGCGCATGACGAGCCACATCATCAGCTCCGCGCCTTCGCTGCCGAACATCTCCACATATTGCTCGCGGGACATCGCGGCGAGCTTGTCGGGATCCGTGGCAATGTCCCTCAGGAAAGCCTCGTCCGCCGGCGGGTTGACGAAGCCGGCGCGGGCGCCCTGAAGCTGGTGGGAAAGCCCTCCAGTGCCGAGCACCACAAAGCGCTCGTCGCCTGGGTAGCTCTCGATGGCCTGGCGCAGCACGCGGCCCATCTCGTAGCAGCGGCTCGGAAGCGGGATCGGATACTGGATCACGTTGACGAAGATGGGCACCACCCGCACCGGCCACGCCTCGGGACGGCCCCAGAAGAGCTCCATGGGAACCTGGATGCCATGGTCGACCTCGATCTCCTGGCAGATCATCGGGTCGAAGCGGTTCTCGATCAGCGTGTCGATGAAGTGCCACGAGAAATCGACAGCTCCCTTGAACGGCGGAATCGCGCGAGGCCCCCAGCCCTCGTCGACGGGGCGGTATTCCTCGGCGCATCCCACCGCGAAGGTCGGCACCTTGTCGAGGAAGAACGAGTTGCCGTGATCGTTGAAGATCACTACGGCCACGTCGGGCCTGTGCTCACGCACCCAGTCCTGGCCCGGGATGTAGCCGTCGAAGAACGGCTTCCAATCGGGCGTATCGCGCAACCCCTTGTCGATCGCGGCTGCAATTGAGGGAACATGCGATGTTCCCAAGCCTCCGATGAGCTTCGCCATGGCTATTTCTTCCCTAAACGGTTGCGCAGGAAATCGTCGTGATCCATGCCGGCCTGATGGGCGCCGATCTCGGTGATGCGCACCGGATCGACGGCCGAGATCTTGAGGATGAAGAAGAGGTTGCCGCCCAGCCGCACCATCTCGCGCCAGTTCCGGGACATGACGGCCTCCTTCTCCTCCGGCGTCAGCGCGAAGCGGTCGAGATAGGCGCTCTCATCCTGCCGGAAGGCCTCGCGATTCTCAGGTTTGCTCAAGCCCATCGCCATCTTGTTGATGCGGTATCCGCCGAGCGACCGCTTGCGGTCGAACAGGGGCGTATCCGGGATCCGGTCCTGAGCAGGTTTGTCTTCCATGGCTTTCACCTCCCCGTTTCCGCAGCGCTTTCAGCGCTTGCGGTCTTGTTCTCGAAATCGAGCCAGCGCAGCAGGGCGCGGGATACTTGTTCAGGCTGTTCGAGCAGGGACATGTGGCCGCTGTCCTCGATAACGACGAGCTCGGCGTTCGGGATCAGCTCCACCATCTCCTCGTGCTGGGCGAGCGGACTCCAGCGGTCCTGGCGCCCCACCATGACCAGCGTCGGGCAGGCGATGCCTGCAAGGCGCGGGCGCAGATCCGGGCGGTTGAGAAGCGCCTGGATCTGGCGGCGATGCTGCTCGGGCGTGGCCCGCATCACCATCGCCTTGAGCGGCCCCAACAGGCTTTGATCCTCAACCCTGTCCGCGTGGAGCA
>JALYFY010000119.1 GCA_030777385.1 Pseudomonadota bacterium
TTTGGTCGTGTTGCAGGGCGCCAACATTCCGCTAATTGACGTCATGGCCGAATTGGAGCGCCGCACGGCGCAGTCAGGGCTTGCGGAAAAGGCCGCACGCAAGCTCTAAAACGGAAAAGGTGGTTCGTATGGACCAGCCCAACGTGGTTTCCGCCTCCGAGAACGATGACGGCCTGTCGCCCTATCGCGTCTTCTCCCGCGACGAATGGGCGAGATTGCGCGCCGATGCGCCGATGACGCTCACCGTCGACGAGGTCATGCAGCTGCAATCCCTTAACGACCCGATCTCCATCGACGAGGTGGCGGCGATCTACCTGCCCCTGTCGCGCCTGCTCTCGCTTTATGTTGCGGCAACGCAGGGGCTGTTCAAGGCGACCCAGCGCTTCCTCTTGGCCGAGAATGACGCCAAGGTGCCCTACATCATTGGCGTGGCGGGTTCGGTGGCGGTGGGCAAGTCCACCACGGCCCGAGTGCTGAAAGCGCTGCTGGCCCGCTGGCCCAACACCCCGAAGGTGGATCTCATCACCACGGACGGCTTCCTTCTGCCCAACGCCGAACTGACCCGGCTTGGCCTCATGGAGCGAAAAGGGTTTCCCGAGAGCTACGACACGGGAAAACTCCTGCACTTCCTGGCCGACATTAAGGCCGGCAAGCGCAATGTGAAGGCGCCGCTCTACTCCCACCTCGTCTATGACGTGGTGCCCGGCGAGGAGACCACGGTCGACCGGCCGGACATCCTCATCGTCGAGGGGCTCAACGTGCTCCAGCCCGCGCGCATGCCCAAGGACGGCACAGCCATTCCCTTCGTGTCCGATTTCTTCGACTTCTCGGTCTATATCGATGCGGACGAGGACGACCTGCACCGCTGGTACGTGAACCGGTTCCTGAGGCTTCGCCACACGGCCTTCCGCGACCCGCTGTCCTATTTCCGGCGCTATGCCGAATTGCCTGAGGCGGAGGCCATGGCGATTGCCGACGGCTTATGGAACCGCATCAACCTGCTCAACCTGCAGGAAAACATCGTGCCGACCCGCCAGCGGGCAAGCCTGATCCTGAAGAAGGGCCCAAGCCATCGGATCGAGACGGTGGCGCTGCGGCGGCTGTAAGAGCCAACCTTTTCGCAACCTTGAGCGTTGTTCCTCCGTATCGATGGAGGACGCATGGCTACGCCACCGGTCGACGAAAAACTCAAGCGCAGCGCCGAGCATGCGCAGGTAGCAGCCGAGCAGACCCAGGAAGCTGCGGAAAGCACGCAGGAGGCGGCCGAGCACACGCAGGCGGCTGCCAAGACAACTGCTAAAGCGACCGTTCAGTTGAAGGACAGCGCCGACCGCCGCACGGAGCTGGCCGCCAACCGTACGATTTTTGCAGCCGAGCGGACCTATGCCGCCTGGGTGCGCACCGGCCTTGCCTCGCTTGCCTCCGGCATCGGCGCGAAGAAGCTGCTCGAAGGGGTGGTGCCGGACTGGATGATCATCTCCACCGGCTCCGTGCTGGTGTTCTTCAGCGCCTTCTGCTTTGCGGCCGCCGTCTGGCGTCAGCTGTTCCAGGGTTCACAAGATCCCGAGCCCGATGTGCCGCGCATTCCGCCGTTCCTGTTCGTGATGTTCAACGGCTTCCTGGCGCTCGTCGCACTGGCTGCTCTGATCAGCATCTGGTTCGGACGGACGGGAGGGTGAGAACGTAAAAACATCCTCCACTGTCATCCCCGCGAAAGCGGGGATCCATAACCACGACATCAATCGAGAAAAGCTGCGCGTCTGAGGCAGCATCTTATCTTCGAATGCCAGCGGTTATGGATTTCCACGCCTGTGGCGCGGCCCTTCGGGTCGGGCTCTGCTTCGCAGCCCCGGAATGACAGTGGTGAAATGACAGTCTTGATCAGCCCAGCAATCCCTGCTGCTGCGCCATTTCCTTGAGGCTCGTCTGCGGGCGCGCACCCAGATGGCTGATGATCTCGGCAGCGGCCAACCCCCCAAGGCGGGCGCAGTCGGTGAGGTCGAGGTTTTTGACGAGACCCGCGAGGAAGCCCGAGGCAAAGAGGTCGCCGGCACCGGTGGTGTCGACCACGCGCTCCACGGGGAAGGCCGGTACGGCCTTGGTCTCGCCGCGGCTTACGATCAATGCGCCTTCCGCCGAGCGGGTGATGGCGCCGAGCACCTTCTCCTCACGCAGCGCGGCGAGCGCGGTGTCCGCGTCGGAGGTGCCGTAGAGGCTCTGCAGCTCGTGAATGTTGGCAAACAGGATGTCGAGGCTCCCGTCCCGCATCAGGCCCAAAAACTCGTCACGGTAGCGGTCGACGCAGAAGGCGTCGGAGAGGGTCAGCGCCACCTTGTTGCCGGCCTCGTGGGCGATCTTCACCGCCTTGCGGAAGGCTTCCTTGGCGGCCGGCGGATCCCAGAGATAGCCTTCGAGATAGACGATTTGAGAGGCGCGCACCGTGTCCGGGTTCACGTCGTCGGGGGTGAGGTTCTGGCAGGCGCCGAGATAAGTGTTCATGGTGCGCTCGCCGTCCGGCGTCACCAGGATGAAGCTGCGCGCCGTGGCGGGGCCGTCCTCGGCAGG
>JALYFY010000120.1 GCA_030777385.1 Pseudomonadota bacterium
TCGGATTAGCCTAGAACCTGAAGGAACAAGCAGCCTTTCCTCCTGTTCAGGGACTGGACGTCTCAGCTGAAGGAAGGACAAGGCAATGGAGCTTCAAGGCAAGGTCGCGCTGGTTACAGGCGCAGGATCCGGCATCGGCAAGGCGGCAGCCATGCGCTTTGCCCGCGAGGGAGCCATGGTCGGCGTGCTGAGCCACACCGAGGACGAAATCCGCAAGGTCGCGCAGGAGATCGAGCAGGGAGGCGGCAAGGCCATTCCTCTTGTGGCCGATGTGGGCGACGAGGATCAGATGAAGAAGGCGGTCGCCGATCTGGTGCAGGCCTATGGCGGGCTCGACATCGTTTTCGCCAATGCGGGCATCAACGGCGTCTGGGCTCCCATCGACGAGTTGCAGCCTGAGGAATGGGACCGCACCATCAAGACCAATCTGCGCGGCACGTATCTGACGATCCACTATGCCGTGCCGCACCTGAAGAAAGCCGGAGGCTCCATCGTCGTCACCGCCTCGATCAACGGCTCCCGCACCTTCACCTCCGCCGGCGCAACGGCCTATTCGGCCACGAAGGCCGCGCAGGTTGCGATGGCTCAAATGCTGGCGGTGGAACTCGCCAAGCACAAGATCCGCGTGAACGTGGTCTGCCCCGGCAAGATCGACACGGAGATCCAGGAGAATACCCAGAAGCGCGATACGCAGGAGGCGGAGGTTCCCGCCGAGTATCCGGAAGGTCCGATCCCGCTCACCGGCAAGGAGCCTGGAACGAGCGAAGAGGTGGCGGAGCTCGTGTTCTTCCTGGCCTCCGATCGCTCCCGCCACATCACCGGCACGCCCGTCTGGATCGACGGCGGTCAGTCGCTGCTGGTCTGATCTCGGAACTCGCTGGAGGCGCTTAATGCGCCTCCAGCTGCGTGCCCACGGGAACCGTCGGCTCCATGACGAAATGGTCCTTGTTCGCCGTGAGAGGTGCTGCGCGCTGCAGGCTGCGATAGGCGCCCCAGACCGCCATGAGAGCCTGGGCCACGATGACGACGTATAGAAGTCCCAGGCGCCCGAACTCGGTCATGGCCACACCGGAGATCACCGGACCCACTGCTGCGCCAATTCCTTGCAGGATCAGCAGGCCGCCGGCGGCCGCCACGAACTCGCCGGGCCGCACCATGTCGTTCACATGCGCTGTGACGATGCTGTAGGTCGGGATCACGCTGCCGCCGAAGATCGCCACATACATGAAGAGCAGCCACACGGGCACGTCGAGCGGCACGAAGTGGATCAGCGCCAGCAGGATCGCAGCCGCCATGGCTGCCGCTCCGACGATCACGTGGCGCCGGTCCATACGGTCCGAGAGCCAGCCGAGCGGCCATGTGGTGATGAACCCGCCCAGGGTGCCGCAGGTCATGAAGATTGCGATCTCAACCGTGTCCAGGCCGCGCTCCTGTGCCCAGATGGGTCCGAGAGAGAAGAACGAACTCGTCGTGATGCCGCAGAGCACGGCCGCCACTACGCCGAACGGCGACTGCCGGTAGAGCTGCATCAGGTTGATCTTGGTGTTGCTCACCGCATGCGGGGGTGCGGTCGCTCGCGACAATGCAGTCGGCACGAGGGCGAGCGAGATGAGGATCGTGACGAAGCAGAACAGCCTGAAACCATTGGGATCGCCCGTGGGCAGGAGCATCTGCCCGCCGATGCCGGCGACAAGCCCCGTCATCGCATAGAAGCTGAGGATCTGTCCCCGGGTCTGCGCAGTCACGGAAGCGTTCAGCCAGCTCTCGACCACGATGAACAGCCCGGCAAAGCAGAAGCCGGTGACCGCGCGCGCCGCGATCCAGACGGCCGGGCTGATCACGAGCAGATGCAGAAGCGCGACGGATGCGGCAACAGCCGCCAGTGCCGCGAAGGTGCGCGTATGCCCCACCTGCTGGATCACCCGGCCGGCCCACAGGGACCCGACCACGATGCCGACCCAGAACGCTGCACCCACGGCTCCAATCTCGGTGGGCGTGAACTGCTCGATGCTTCCGCGCACGCTGAGCAGCGTGCCCTGCAGGGTATTGCCCACCTGCATGAGGGCATAGCCGAACAGAAGGGCGAGGAGGGTCGGCAGCGTAGCCCGCAAGGACGAAGGCATGGGCTCTCCTGTAAAGCGAGATCCTGTGGCTCAGGTGTGCGGCATGCAAGGGCTTGTCCCAACCGTCACACCCATGTGGACGTGCCAAAGCCCGGCATCGGAAGACCCCGTTCTCAGGCATTCGACGATGTAAGGACTACACGCCCCGTGCTTGGGTTGAACTCTGGGGCCGGAGGTGGGTTCCAAGGTTTCTTGCTGCGGCGCACAAGGCAAAAGAAAGGCCCGGCTTGCCTCCAGCCGGGCCTTCCAAGCAACGTTTTTGTGCCCTGC
>JALYFY010000121.1 GCA_030777385.1 Pseudomonadota bacterium
GGCGAGAGCTCACCGGCGTCCACCTGCTCGATGAACAGGTTGCCGGACTCGCACAACGCCACCAGGTCGATGCCGATCAGCTTGGTCCGGTCGATCAGCAGGCCGAGTTCCTCGTCGAAGATGAACAGGGCGGCGTTCTCCCCCCGCTCGATGGCACCCTGCACGAAGGTGAGCGTCAGGAGCGACTTGCCCGTGCCGGCGGGTCCCATCACCAGGGTGCTCGAACCTTGCTCGACACCACCGCCGAGGAGCGCATCGAGTGCGCCGATCCCACTCGTGAGAACATCGCGGGCAAAGCCGGTCTTGTGCTCGCCGGAAATGAGGCGCGGAAACACCTGCACGCCTCCTTGCGTGATGATGTAGTCGTGGAACCCGCCGCGGAACGACTGGCCGCGATACTTGATCACCCGCAGGCGGCGGCGCTCGGCGCCGTAACTGGGTGTCAGCCCCTCCAGGCGGATCACTCCGTGGGCGAGGCTGTGGACGGTCTTGTCGTTGGTGTCCGTGGTCAGATCGTCGAGCAGGAGCACCGTCGCCCCCTGGCGCGCGAAGTAGTGCTTCATGGCCAGGATCTGGCGGCGATAGCGCAGGGAGCTCTGCGCCAGAAGGCGGATCTCCGACAGGCTGTCGATCACGATGCGAAGCGGCTTCGTCCGATCGATGGCTTCGAACACGGCCTTGGTGGTTTCGCCGAGCTCGAGATCGGACGAATACAGCAGGCTCTGCTGGTGCTCGTCGTCGAGCAGGCTCTCCGGCGGCACGAGCTCGTACACATGAATGCCGTCGCCGAGAGACCAGCCATGGGACGCCGCGCCGTCGCGCAGCTCAGCTTCCGTCTCCGACATGGTGATGTAGAGTCCGGTCTCCCCGGCCTTGGCGCCGTCGAGCAGGAACTGGAGCGCGATGGTGGTCTTGCCGGTGCCGGGGCTGCCCTCCAGCAGGTAGACGTGGCCGGGCGACAGGCCCCCGACGAGAATGTCGTCGAGGCCCTCGACCCCGGTCCGCGCCTTCGGAGCGGGTTGAGGTTTAACGGTCATGATGAAGTCCGATCTCAGCCTGTAGAGCGGCCGGAAGCGTGTGGGTCGGGATCAGCCCAAGCACGCCAGCAAGCGCCTGCTCCGCGTGCCAGAGGTCGTACTGCTGCTGCCGCTCAAGCCAGAACCGGGGCGTCGTGCCCGAGAAACGGGCGAGGCGGGCGGCCATTTCCGGACTGATCGCGGCCCTGCCGGCCAGAACCCGGTGGAGCGTCTGGCGGGCGATGCGAAGCTCGCGGGCGGCTTGGCTGACGGAGAGGCCGAGGCCAGGCAGGATCTGGTCACGTAGGATCCATCCCGGGTGGGGCGGAGCCACTGGACGAGCTTCTCGCGAGCGGGACATGGTTTTAATCTTGTAAAGCCGACTGTAGCGTTATGGGCGACAGGTCTCCAAAAACAAGGGCTGCCACAGATCTGAGCATCATCAATCTGGCCGCTCACCTTACAGACCATTCAGAAGCGCCTCGTTCCCCCTCATCATTCTAGGGGCGGGAAGGTCGGCTTGGGGTCAAGAACCGCCTTTAAGCGTGGCCGTGTGAAGGTCAGCTCATCGCGCAGTTACAGACGTTCGTCTACCCAGCTCAAAACAAGTCTGGACTGTCGCCGGTTGTTCGAATTTTGTCTGCTGTTACCCGTGGCCTTACCCGAAAGAAGATCGAGCGTGCTGCGAGTCGAACCCAGGACCTTTGAACAAAAGTCAGAGGGTCCAGGCAGCTGGAAACCTCGCGGGTGCTCCGCTCACATCCTGTCCTGCACAGCTAGCGGGGATTGCTGAAGAAGGTATCCTCTGCCGCCAGATCAGCAATCAGCTGGGCCAAGGTTTGGGCTGCCGACAGCAGCTCCTGCCGCTCATCGTCTGTGAGCTGCCCGATCGGAGCACTCCAGCGCCGATCCAACACAGGGTTCTCCACCTCAGCCGTTTGCAGCGAAGGCCCATTCTCGTCCCAGCTCACGGTTAGCTTCGGCATAGCGTAAGTCCCTAAGTTGTCGCCTCCAGTCCGCGCTGCCGAGAATAACTGAAACTACTTGCAGCACGAAATGCCTTCTAGCGTTATCCCGTGATGAGTAGTCCTGACCCCAGATGTGGTTTTACGGTCCATGCAATATTCGAGCCCGTGGGCCGCCCTCGAAGATGAATCGATCGTGTGAGACTTTCCGGCTCCTGTCGCGCTTGGTCAGAGACAGATCTCTGCAAGGGGAGTACAATGCTCTTCAGCCTGTAGGCTGCCAAAGTTGAGTCCGGGGATGAGCCATGAAGTCGATCCTCGTTCCGGTGGAAGAGCATCGTCTCATCCAGCCTGTCCTAGAGACGGCGCTGCTGCTCGGGCGAGCCCTGAACGGCTACCTGGAAGGCATGGCGATCACGCCAAACCTGCCACCCTACATCGCCTCCGACCTCGCCATCGGCGACATCTCGTTCCTTGATCCTGAGGTTCGGCGGCAGCGGGCTGAGGCCTCCCAACGTTTCTTCGAGACGTTCATGACAGCCCAAGGGGCTCCCCGCTCCGAAGCAGGCTCGTCAGGGCTTTGCTTCGGCTGGCGCGGCGGTGATCTGGCGGAGGACGACTTCGTCGGCCACTACGCACGAGCCTTCGACATCACCGTGCTCGGGCGCCCAAGCGATGAGCCCAATGAGCCGCGCCTGCCAACGGTCGAGGCGGCGCTGTTCGAAAGCGGCCGCCCGGTGCTGCTCGTGCCACCAACCGGGCCTGCCACTCTGGGCACGACCGTGGTGATTGCCTGGAACCGGAGCACCGAGACGGCGCGCACGGTTGCCCTGGCGATGCCGCTGCTCGCCAAGGCGCAGCGGATCGTGGTGGTCGACTTTGAGGACTGGGGCGTCTCAGGTCCCTCGACGCAGGATCTCAGCCGCACCCTCACACGCAACGGTTTGCCGGTGGAAACCCAAACCGTCCCAAACCCGCACGGGCATGCTGGCGAGGCTATCCTGTCGGCGGCTGTGTCGCTCGCGTGCGATCTGCTGGTCAAAGGCGCCTACACCCAGAGCCGGTTGCGGCAGTTCATCTTCGGCGGAGCCACCAGCCACATTATGTCGAACACTACTGTTCCGGTCCTGATGGCGCACTAGGCTGGGGTGATCCAGTTCGCCACTACGGCGGATCACCAGACCAGCAGTTCGATTGGCACCAGGGACACAGGGGTGTATAATATGCAGCTGCCAAGAAGCCGCGCCATGCGGTGTCGGTCGAACAGGACATGCCTCGTGGCGCAGGAAACTCCTTGCCCCATCGGAGGTCCGTCATGACCATCGCACCCACACTTCAAAAGTACATGGACGAGCAAGGGATCCGGTACGATCTCGTCCCGCATGAACCGACCCTGTCGGCGCTAGGGTCCGCCCACGCAGGTCACATCCCCAGTGACAGGCTGGCCAAAGCTGTCGTGCTCAACGATGGGGGCCGCTACAAGCTCGCCGTTCTCCCCGCGTCTCATCATCTTCAGCTGTCCGATCTCAGGACAGAGCTCGGGCATGAGATTCACTTGGCCACTGAGCCGGAAGCTGCGGAGGTCTTCCCCGACTGTGCCCTAGGCGCGGTTCCGCCGGTGGGCGCCTGCTATGGGCTGGGCGTGATCATCGACACCAGCATCGACCAGCAGCAGGAGTTGTATTTTGAGGGTGGAGACCATGCGACCCTGGTCCATGTGAATGGGGCGGAGTTTGCCCGGCTCAATCCTGGGGCCCAGCACGGTTCCTTCAGCGCCCGCGTTTGAATAGATGGCGGAGCGGGCGGTAGAAGGCAGGCATGGGCCTGACAGGGTGTTGCTCAAGCGAAGGAGAAGCACGATGAAAGGTGTTGTCACGTTAACTGCCGCCAGGCGCACTCAGGCCAATTCGGCCGCATGACAGGCTTAAGCGGCGACATTCGCCGCGACTGTCCACTCCGCCATGGCGTTGAGGCAGTGCAGACGCGTGGCAGGGGCGGAGCGGCGGGAGCGGGATGGAACGAAAAGGTTGCGGACAGCAGAGAACACGCTGATGAACCGCTGCAGGTACCTGGATGATCGAAAGCCCTGCCTCGCCCGTTCTCGTCGACGGAACGGCAGATGCGAATTCTCTGCCCGATTGTTGAGCCCCTTGTGCGAGCGGTGCTCGACTTCTGGCATGATCTGGCGCCGGGCAGCGGCGTAGGAGCCAAGCTTGTCGGTGATCATCCGTCGTGGCGGGCGGCCCTGCTTGCGCAAGAGACGCTTCAGCAAGCGCTCGGCGGCCTTAGTGTCGCGTCGATCCTGCACGATCTCATCAAGCACATATCCGTCCTGGTCGACCGCCCGCCAGAGCCAGTGCTTCTGGCCGGCAATAGTGACCACGACCTCATCGAGGTGCCAAATGTCGCGGCGGCTTGGCGTCTTGCGCTTGAGGCGGCGGGCGTAAGCCGGCCCGAACTTCAGCGCCCCTCGGCGGACGGTCTCATAAGAGACAAGAATGCCGCGCTCGAGCAGCATCTCCTCAACGAGCCGCAGGCTCAGAGGAAACCGGAGGTACAACCAGACCGCATAGGCGATGATCTCAGGAGGAAAGCGATGGCGTTTGTAGCTAACGGGCGTGGTCATGCCGCCGCTCTTAAGCCACAAGCCTTTGACAAAAATTTACCGTGACATCACCCCGTTACTGCACCGGCTACATTAGCGACATCGGCCTTCCGCCGCCTCATGCGCCGCAGGATTTTGCCGCCTGGATCGAGGTCTTTCTGGGTGGGCGCTGGCACACCTTCGATCCCCGCAACAATGATCCGCGCATCGGCCGGATCCTGATCGCCCGCAGCCGCGATGCTGCCGATGTGCCACTGACACTCACTTTTGGTCCCAGCACTCCGGTCGACTTTCGCGTCACGACCGAGGAAGTGATTGGATCCGGCTTCTGAGTGCCTGGTGTTTGCACAATGTGTTCGGCTATTGCCTAGCTAGTACGATCTGACGAGGACTGGCCTGAATGGAACGGTGCTGGTAAGCTGCTGCA
>JALYFY010000122.1 GCA_030777385.1 Pseudomonadota bacterium
CCCCCACCCCGTTTGAAGCGATGGTTTCGCGGCTTGCCGCCGAGCCGGGCCTGAGCCTCTTGGCCAAGCCCGACGTAGCCGTGCTCGTCTGGGATCAGGCGGGAGAGAGGGTTCTGTGGACATCACCGGCCGCTGCCGCTCTGCGGGATGCCCTAACGGATGAAGCTGGCCGACTGGTTGCTGATGTCAAAGCCCGCGATCGTCTCAAGGCATTGGTCGAAGGCCTTGCCCCACGGCAGGGCAGCCGGCTGGAGCGCCTGCGGCTCGATCCGTCCCGCCCGTGGCTGCCGGTTGCCTGCGCCTGTCGGCTGGCGTCTCTGGACAGCGGCGAAATGGTTCTGGTGACGGCCCTTGTCGGCTCTGTACCGAAGATCGCCACGCGCCAGCGCACCCCTCAGCTGACAACTGAGCCCTTTAGACTTGCAGTGCCCTCGCACGACACCGCTTCCGAGTCTGCAGCGTTGCAGGAAAAGCCCCTCGGGCCCGTCCGCTTCGTCTGGCAGGCAGATGCCCAGACCCGCTTTACCGAGGTTTCGTCAGGTCTGGCGCAAGCGGTCGGGTCCGCGGCCGGCAATATCGTCGGGCTGACCTGGGAGGAGGTGGCCCGCTCGTTTGTCGAGGACCCGGATGGAGCCGTGGCAGACTTGTTCGCGCGCCGTGAGACATCGAGCGGACATACCGTTTACTGGAAAGTCGACAATTCGCCCCTGCAGGTGCCCGTCGACTGGGCGGGAATGCCGGTGTTCTCGGCGAGCAGGGAACTCATCGGCTTTCGTGGGTTCGGTCTCCTGCGCATGGATGCCGCCCGCGAGCGGGAGAGCATGGATGATCCCTCGAGCGATCTGATCATGCAGAGCCTGGCCAGCGATGAGACCCTGCCGTTTCGTCCCCCCGAGGAGATGCCGCCGGAGGATCCTGCCCCGGAGGCCGAGCCGTCCGAGGAGGAAAGCTGGTTCACCAATCTCAGGAATCAGGTGGCCGAGGCTCTCTCCAGCGCCAATCCGGATGAGCCAGAGACCAAGGAAGTGCCTGTCGCGGTTGAACGTCGGCCTGCAACCCCTCCGGCATCGAGCCTTTCCAACGCGGAGCGCAGCGCCTTCCGCGAAATAGCCCGCGCCCTTGGCGCACGCTTGGAGGGCGAACCGCCCTCTCGGAACGAGAGCCATGCCGAAGCGACCTCACCGGTGGGCGCCGAGCCGGAGCTAGAGGACGAAACACCTCAGCCACCACTACCGGCTGCCGCGGGGAACGGCGACAAAGTGCTCGATCGTCTGCCGGTCGGAATTCTGGTTCATCGCGGCGAGCACATCCTGTTCGCCAACCGGTTCCTCCTCGATCTGACCGGATACGCCGATGCTGATGAGATCCGGGCTGATGGCGGCCTCGTGCATCTGTTTCGCGGCTCACCGGCGCTTGGAGGCTCGGGCGAGGAAGATTCGGCTCTCGCGCTGACCACACGGGCGAACGAGAACATTGCCGTCTCCGTGCGCTCCTCATCCGCCGAATGGAGCGGCGAGACGGCGGACCTCATGGTCATCCGCAAGGTCGTGAGCACTGACGTGGCGGCGCCCCCGCGCGAAAGCCGAGAGCATGAACTGGAGGCCATTCTCGATACGGCCACCGATGGTGTCATCGTGCTCAACGAGACGGGCCGCATTCTCTCCCTCAACCGCTCTGCCGAAGCGCTCTTCGGCTATGACGAGCGGGAGGTTGCGGGCGATGCGATCACCGTTCTCCTGGCGCCCGAAAGCCATATTGTGGCCCTCGACTATCTTGAGGGGCTGCGCGCGCCGGGCGTGGCAAGCCTGCTCAACGACGGCCGCGAGGTTCTCGGCCGCGAGCGCCAAGGCGGCTCGATCCCGCTGTTCATGACCATGGGCCGCCTGGGCGATGGGCCGAACCGCAAGTTCTGCGCAGTGCTTCGCGACATTACCGTTTTCAAGAAGGCGGAGGGCGAACTCATCGGCGCCAAGCATGCGGCCGAGGAGGCAAGCGCCCAGAAGTCCGATCTCTTGGCCAAGATCAGTCATGAGATCCGCACCCCCCTCAATGCCATCCTGGGCTTTGCCGAGGTCATGCTGGAGGAGCGGTTCGGGTCGATCGGGAACGACCGCTACAAGGAATACCTGAAGGACGTTCACGCCTCCGGATCGCATGTGATCAGCCTGGTGAACGATCTTCTGGATCTCGCCAAGATCGAGGCCGGGCGGCTGGAGCTGTCGTTCTCCGGGGTCAACCTCAACGATCTCGTCTCGTCCTGCGTGACCCTACTCCAGCCGCAGGCTGCCCGCGATCGCATCGTCATGCGCACGAGCTTTGCGCCCAAGCTGCCCCCGGTGGTGGCCGATGAGCGCTCCATGCGCCAGATCGTGCTCAACCTCGTCTCGAACGCCATCAAGTTCACGGATGCGGGCGGGCAGGTGATCGTCTCCACGGCACTGACCGACCGGGGTGAGGTGGCGTTCCGGGTGCGTGACACAGGCATCGGCATGACGCCGGAGGAGGTCGAGGCTGCGCTCGAGCCGTTCCGCCAGCTTGCCACCTCCCGCAAGCGCGGCGGCACAGGTTTGGGGCTTCCGCTCACCAAGGCTCTGGTCGAGGCAAACCGGGGCGCGCTGCAGATCGCAAGCCAGCCCGATGAGGGCACGCTGGTGGAAGTGATCTTCCCGCCAACCCGAGTGCTGGCGGAATAGTGCCGCCTTTCATTCTGCGCCAAGCTGCCCTGTGGGACATGCAGGCCGTCGCGCGCCTGCACCGTCATGTGCGCAAAGCCTGTCTGCCCTACCTGCCGGACCTGCACACCCCGGAAGAGGACTTGGCCTACTTCCGGCAAGTGGCCTTCCCGGGCAGCATAATCTGGCTGGCGGAAGCAGGAGATTATCTGGTCGGCTTTGCAGCCGCAAAGGACGAATGGCTCGATCATCTTTATATCGAGCCGGCCTGGCACGGCCGGAGCGTTGGATCCGCCCTGCTTCGCGCCGTGCAGGAGGGGCGCTCCTGCCTGGACCTCTGGACCTTCCAGCAGAACGCCGCAGCGCGCCGGTTCTACGAGGCGCGAGGGTTCAGGCCCGTCGAGATGACGGACGGTTCGAGCAACGACGAGCGGGTGCCGGACATCCGCTATCGGTGGGTCCGCGATTGAACCCTGCCGGATAGGCATTAGCTTTGTGCCATCACCCGAGCTCTCGCGGGACGAAGGATCGTCATGTCCACCTATCGCCTCGACAAGTTCTTCGCCCCCCAGTCCGTCGCAGTCATCGGCGCGAGCCCGCGTCCCGGCTCGTTGGGACTGATCTTTCTGCAAAACCTTAGGAAGGGCGGCTTCAAGGGGGCGATCTACCCCGTCAACC
>JALYFY010000123.1 GCA_030777385.1 Pseudomonadota bacterium
CGCTCGAGACCATAGGTGAGCTCGCCTGCCACGGGCGAGCACTCGAAGCCCGCTACCTGCTGGAAGTAGGTGAACTGCGATACTTCCATGCCGTCGCACCAGCATTCCCAGCCCAGGCCCCAGGCACCGAGCGTCGGGCTTTCCCAATCGTCCTCGACGAAGCGGATGTCATGCAGAGAGGTATCGATGCCGATAGCCTTCAGCGAGCCGAGATAGAGCTCCTGCAGGTTCGGCGGGTTCGGCTTCAGGATCACCTGGAACTGATAATAGTGCTGAAGCCTGTTCGGGTTCTCGCCGTAGCGCCCGTCCTTCGGGCGGCGGGAAGGCTGCACATAGGCTGCGCGCCAGGGCTTGGGGCCTAAGGCCCGCAAGGTGGTGGCCGGATGAAAGGTGCCGGCGCCCATTTCCATGTCGTAGGGCTGGAGGATGACGCAGCCCTGTTCAGCCCAATAGCGCTGGAGCGTGAGGATCAGGCCCTGGAAAGAGCGCGCAGGATTCATATGCGCGGGTTCGCTCGTCATGTCGGCGTCCGTTGTCCAAAAAATTCAGGCGAACCCTTGGGATGATGGACGTCTCAAGTCAAGCGTCGGGGTGTATCCCTGTCGTTCCCGGCTACAGCGGAGGGGAAGGGAATCGATAGTGCTGAGGGTGTGAGTGGATCCCCTTCCCTCGCCTACGGCTCGCCGGGGATGACATTGGGGCTTTAAAGCCCCAGCCGCGCCCAGGCGGCGCGCTCCTCCAGCGCCCCCACGATCTCGCCCGGATCGATCAGGCTGCTTTGCCCGAGCGAGCGACGGCCGAGCAAGCGGCCCAGAAGCGGAGGTCGGGCCGGCTCAATCATGCGGAACTGCACCTTTTCCCCGAAGCGCTGGCGCAGGATGGAGCGGATGTCGCCCAGGCCGTCGACCAGGCCGAGGTCCAAGGCTTCGGCCCCCACCCAGAACGCGCCGGTAAAGAGATCGTCGTAGGAATCGTTGAGCTTTTCGCCCCGGCGCTCGCGGACGAGATCGACGAAGACGTCGTGGATTCGCCGCTGCAGGCCCTTGAGGCGCACCACGTCCTCCGGGTCTTCGGGCCGGAACGGATCGAGCATGGCCTTGTTCTTGCCGGCGGTGTGCACCCGCCGCTCGATGCCGAAGCGCTCGATGAACTCGTGGAAGCCGAAGCTCGCCGAGACGACGCCGATGGAGCCCACGATGGAAGCCGGATCGGCGAAGATCTCGTCCGCCGCGCAGGCGATCATGTAGCCGCCGGAGGCTGCCGCATCCTCCACGAAGGCGATGACCGGCAGCTTTTTCTCTTCCGAGAGGCTGCGGATGCGCCTGAAGATCAGGTGCGACTGCGCCGCCGACCCGCCCGGCGAGTTGATGACGATCGCCACCGCCTTCGCGCCGGGCACCGAGAAGGCGCGCTCCAGCATGGGAGCCACGTTCGACATGGCGAGCCCCGAACGCAGGGGCGTGACCGCCCCGATGGCACCCGACAGGCGGACCACGGAAACGACGGGGTGCCTGTAGGCCCGGTATCGGCTCGGAAGAAGGAACTGCAGGCGCGTGGGGAGCATGGAGGAGAAAGATGTCGTGGAGGAAGATGTTGTGGAGGAAGATGTCTTGGCCATAACCCTCATGTAGGGCGTCGGATACGTCTTCCCAAGATGAACGTTTCGTTAGGGAATTTGTCGGCCTGCGTTCAGTTAAGATCGTTTAAATCTTCATCATGAACAACAGCCCCGCCGTGACACCAGTTCAGATCGATGCCAGGCGCGGTTGAGGAGAGAACCACATGCGTAAGCTGATTTTCGGCCTTCTTGGTTTTGCAACACTTGGATTCGGCGCTCTGTCGGCTCAGCCGGCCGCGGCCCAGCCCTATTACGGCGGCTACGGCTACCGGGCTCCCGTCGTCGAGTACCGTTATGCCCGTCCCCGCCCCGTGGTGCGCGTCGAGTACCGCAGCCCGCGCCGGGCCTACCGTGCCTATCCGGCTTATCGCCCGGCCTATCGGCCGGTTCGCACGGTCCAGCGCTACTTCGTCCGTCCGCAGCGAGTCTGGAACGGGTACCGGTGGGTTCGCCGTCCGGTGGAGGTCTGCCGCACGGTCCGCAGGTCCGGCTATCGTTACTAAGCAAAAGGGCGCCCCACGGCGCCCTTTTTCATAGGAGGCTGGCCTCGCCCCGGTGCAAGGCTTCGGCCTGAGGGGTGAACCGCCCGTCGGGGCCGTTCAGAACCACCGGCGG
>JALYFY010000124.1 GCA_030777385.1 Pseudomonadota bacterium
CCTTCCTTGGCAATGAGGAAGTGGCTCTCGGCCTTGGCGGCTACCTGCGGCGCGTGGGTCACGGCCATGACCTGGACCCGGCGCGCCAAGCGGGCCAGGCGCTGGCCGATGGCATCGGCCACGGCTCCGCCCACGCCGGTGTCGATCTCGTCGAACACCAGGGTCGGCGCCGAGCCCTTGTCGGCCAGCACCACCTTGAGGGCCAGCATGAAGCGGGAGAGCTCGCCGCCCGAGGCCACCTTCATCAGCGGACCGCCGCGGGTGCCGGGGTTGGTCTGAGCCCAGAACTCGACGCGCTCGAACCCGCTCGGGTCGCGGCTCGCCTCGTCGGTGGTGATTTCGGTGATGAACCGCGCCCGCTCCAGCTTGAGCGGCGGCAGCTCGGCCTGGACGGCCGCGTCGAGAGCCTGGGCGGCTTTCTTCCGGCCGGCGGACAGCGCCTTGGCGGCCGCCACATAGGCCTTGTCGGCGTCCTTCAGGGTGGCCTCAAGCCCGATGAGCTTTTCCTCGCCCGCATCGATCGCCGCCACGTCCTCCTCGAAGCGCTGCCTCAAGGCAGCCAGCTCGTCGGCAGGAACATCGTATTTGCGGGCGGCGGCGCGCAACGCAAAGAGGCGCTCCTCGGTCTGCTCCAGCTCGCGCGGGTCGTACTCCGTGGCGCGGATTGCTTCTTCGAGCGCCGCGCGCGCTTCGTCGATGGCCACAAGCGCTGCATCGAGCGCCCTGACGCTGGGATCGACGAGAGCCGGCGCCTGCGTGCCCCGGCGCTCCAGCTTGCGCACGGCAGCCGAGAGCTCGGGCACCGGCGAGGCATTGCCGGCAACGGCCTCATAGGCTTCGTTCAGGTCCTGCGCCACCTTCTCGGACTGCATCATCACGATCCGGCGCTCGGCGAGAGCTTGCTCCTCCCCTCCCTGGGGGTTGAGGGTGGTCAGCTCCTCCACCGCATGGCGCAGGAAGTCAGCCTCCTTGCGGGCCTTGTCGATGCGGTTGCGGTGATCCTGCAGGGCGCTCTTCGCCTCGCGCACCCGGCGCGCGGCGTCCGCCACCGCCTGGACCTCGGAGGCAAGCCCGCCGAAGGCATCAAGGATCGCCCGGTGTGTGACGGGATCGACGAGGGCGCGGTCGTCATGCTGGCCGTGGATCTCGACCAGGGTCGCGCCGATGGCCTTGAGCACCTGAACGCTGACCGGCTGGTCGTTGACGAAGGCGCGGGTGCGCCCGTCGGCCACCTGCACGCGGCGCAGGATCAGATCGCCGTCGATGTCGATATCCGCATCCGTCGCGATGCGGCGGGCCGGATGGTCCAGGGGACAGTCGAAGACGGCCGTAACCTGGCCCTGGTTTTCGCCATGGCGCACGAGGCTGCCGTCGCCACGCCCGCCGAGGGCGAGAGCGAAGGCGTCGAGCAGGATGGATTTGCCAGCACCTGTCTCACCCGTGAGGACACTCAGCCCCTCGTGGAAATGAAGCTCAAGCCTGTCGATGAGGACGATATCGCGAATCGCCAGCTGGATCAGCATGGAAGGTGAGGCTTAACCCGTACGCTGACTGACCTGGGGAACGCCGCGGAACGCCTTGCTGATCCAGGACTGGGAATCCTCGCGCGGCTCAACGCCGCCCTTGGTCAACAGGGCATAGGCGTCCTTGTACCAAGGACTGTCAGGGAAGTTGTGGCCGAGAACGGCTGCGGCGGTCTGCGCCTCGCTGACGATGCCCATGGCCATGTAGGCTTCCGTGAGACGCTCGAGAGCTTCTTCCACGTGGCGGGTCGTCTGGTAGCGCGAGACCACATTGCGGAAGCGGTTGATGGCGCCGGCATAGTTGCGCTTCTGCAGGTAGAAGCGGCCGACCTCAAGCTCCTTGCCGGCGAGCTGGTCGCTGGCCACCTGGATCTTCTTCTTGGCGTCCGCCGCGTATTCGGAGTTCGGGTAGCGCTGGAGCAGTTCCTGCAGCGCCAGGATGGCGCGCTCGGACTTCTCCTGGTCGCGGGTGATGTCCGGGATCTGATCGTAATAGGACGAGGCCATCAGATACTGGGCATAGGCCGCATCCGAGGTGTTGGGATAGCTCTGGAGGTAGCGCTTGGAGGCCGTGATCGATTCCTCGTAGAGGCCGCCCTCATAGGTGGCATAAGCCTCCATGATCAGCCCTTTGCGCGCCCACTCGGAATAGGGGTACTGCTTGTCGAGGCTGCTGAACTTCTTGGCGGCGCCTTCGAAGTCGCCCTTCTGGACCCGGCCGAGACCATCGTTGTAGATCTCCTCGGCGGGAGCGTTGGCGACGATTTCCGGCTTGTACGTGTCGCTCTTATTGAACGGATTCATCGACGACAGGGTATCGCAGCCGGCGAGCCCTAGGCCGCAGACGCCAAGGATCAGGGCGCGGCCAGCCGCGCCTTTCATTCCCGAATAAGCCTTCGCGAAAGACATGCTTCGCGGTCCTCCAAAAACCGTGCCCGACGTTTTAACGATGCACCGAGCGTTCTTAGCCCAAGCATATGGGTAGAGCCAAGCCCATACGTGAGGGTTTACCCAATAGGAATTAAGAAAGCCTGCATGAAATCATGCGGCCAATGGGCGCTCGGTGCTTTTGAGAGCAGGAAAAGCCGCCGGAGCGGCCTTAATGCACTTCCGATGCATAAACCGGCGATGCCGAGGCGCCGATTTCGGCATAGCCCGTCTCGCGGCGGGGAACGGCGTCCACGATCGTGTAGTTGGAGCGGCTTGCGAACAGGGCCTCGAGCACCGAGAAGTTCATGCGGTGGCCGCCGCAATAGGAGCGGTAGGTGCCGAGCAGCGGGAGGCCGGCGAGCGACAGATCGCCCACGGCATCGAGAAGCTTGTGGCGGACGAACTCGTCGGCGTAGCGCAGGCCCTCGGGGTTCATGACCCCGTCATCGCCGATGGCAACCGTGTTCTCAAGGGATGCGCCAAGGGCGAAGCCTGCACTCCACAGCTTCTCCACGTCCCGCATGAAGCCGAAGGTGCGGGCGCGAGAGATCTCGCGGCGGAAAACCTGCGGCGAGAGATCGATGGCCTTGCGCTGCCGGCCGATCACAGGGGTGGGGAAATCGATTTCCACATCGAGGCGGAAGGCGCGGTCGTTGGGGAGCAGTTCGGCAAAGGCCCTGCCCTGCGTGACGCGTACGGGCTTGAGAACCTTCAGATAACGTCGGCTGGCGCCCTGAACGGTGATGCCGACCTGGTCGATGGCGTCGATGAAGGGAGCCGAGCTGCCGTCGAGGATCGGAACTTCCGGCCCATCGACCTCGACGAGCACGTTGTCGATGCCGAGGCCGGTCAGGGCGGCCATGAGGTGCTCGATGGTGGCCACCGCGCCCGTGTCCCGGTCACCGATCACGGTGCAGAGCTCGGTGGCGGTCACGGCCAGATGGCGAGCGTCGATCAGCCGGTCCAGGCCGCCCGGGAGGCCCGTGCGAAGAAAAGCAACGCCATGGTTCACTTCAGCCGGATGAAGGATCATCTTCACTTCATCCCCGGAATGAACTCCGGTCCCAACGAGAGTAACGGCGGCGCGAAGCGTGGTTTGCTGGCTTTGCTTCATTATCTCTGGACCTCAACTACCCTTGTCGCCTCTAGAGCCTGTTTGCCGGCGGAAGCTGCATTGTCTGCTTTGTGCTTCCGGCCGAAGGCTTCTTGTGCGCGGTGCCCCTTTTGACTTGGGGGCACCATAGTCTCCCTGCCAGGCTAGGCCAAATCACGCTTTCTTACCGTGTGTTACAGTCTGGATAACCTGCAACATATTGATCTTAATGCTTTTTTAACAAACAAGGCCCCCAGCCGGTGCACGGCTGGGGGCCCTTTGTAACTTCCGTTACCGAGAGTCAGGCTGAGCATCGAACCTAAAAGTGGAATCCACTTTTAGGATTCATCGATGCTTCTTTCGTAAAGAGCACATCGTTCTGAGCGGAAAACCGGAACCACTTTTCCGCACGATGTGCTCGATCAGTTGGCCTGACGACGGAGGAAGGCGGGAATCTCCAGCTGATCGTCCTCCGACGCAGCCCGGGGAGCCGGAGCCATCTGACCCTGCGGCGGGCGCTGGGCCTGAGGAGCCGGAGCGGGCCGCCTGGCGTACTCGGCGTGAACCGAGGACATGGGCTGGCGCGGGGCCTCCTGGCGCGGCTCGGCAGGAGCATGCTGGGGCTCCTCCCGGCGGCCGAAGCCGATCGTCGCAAGGCGCTGGATCAGGGACGGCTTGTTTTCCTGCGCCGTCTCCTCGCCGCGGCTGGCACGGATCTGGTTCTGGGCCGGCATCGGCAGCTCGTCGATTCGCGGCATGCGGGCCGGGCGCATGGCCCGCTCCGCCTGCGGCGGGATGAAGCTGCCCTGCTCGACCGGCTCGTCGTAGACCGGCTGCTGAGCGGCCGGCGCCTCGTAGGCAACGGCCTGGCGGGGCTGAGCGGGCGTGAGCACCACGTCGTCGCGGATCACCGGCTGGGGAGCAGGCTGGACCGGCTGAGCGGCGGCCACGGGAGCCGGAGCCAGAACGGGCGTGCCTTCGGTCAGGATCTGAGCCGCCTTCACCGGTTCGGCTTGGGCGGTTGCGCGAAAGGTCGGCACGGCCTGGGTGTGCGTGGCGCGGGCCCGGGCCTCGGCGCGCAGGCGCTCGGCCACTTCGGAGATGCGCTGCTCGGTGGCGGAGAGATCGACTCCGTTCTCGACCAGAGCGTGATCGATGCCGGTTGCCACGACGGAGACGCGGATGATGCCCTCCAGGCTTTCGTCGAAGGTGGCGCCGAGGATGATGTTGGCATCCTGGTCCACTTCCTCGCGGATGCGGGTGGCCGCCTCGTCGAGTTCATAGAGGGTGAGGTCGTTGCCGCCCGTGATGGAGATGAGCAGGCCGCGCGCGCCCTTCATCGACACGTCGTCGAGGAGCGGGTTTGCAATGGCGGCTTCAGCCGCACGGATGGCGCGCTTCTCGCCGGAGGCTTCGCCGGTGCCCATCATGGCCTTGCCCATGCCGCGCATCACCGAGCGCACGTCGGCGAAGTCCAGGTTGATGAGTCCCTCCTTCACCATCAGATCGGTGATGCAGGCGACGCCCGAGTAGAGCACCAG